>CALMXW010000087.1 GCA_937871115.1 uncultured bacterium | reverse complement strand
ATCAGCTCGGGGGCTTTTTTGAATACCATAAAAAGAGACAAGTTACTCAGTCCGAGCACAACCCAAATCTGGCAGGGATTGTTGTCCCGAAGCAGAGACTCGAATTATTTGTGCACGACACGGGTCGGGAAGCTTATCAAACTCGTCGACAGTGGCATACCATTTATGCTGACCCTTGAAGGTTGTGCAGTCCTGTGCCTCCTGATACCAGCTTCCGTCTTCACGGCGGTAGGGAGTTTCTCCAAAGAGGCAGAGATTCGCAGCCATGTGCATGGTAGCCTGGGGCTGTGGGCGCACGTGTGGCGCAATCAAAGCAGCCAGGGTAACCAACGCAACAACCACAGTGACAGCCGCGAGGGTGCCGCGAAACATTTGTTTCCAAATTCCCATCGTATTTCTCCCATATTTATCAAACTCAAGTGTCACACTAACCAGTAATAGGTATACTTTACATTTTGTGTACTGTCAATTTTGTATCCGTTCATACGATTTGAAACTCATCAGGCTCTCGTTGCACTCCCACCCCATTTCTGGTACCATAAAGGGGTACCTTATGAGTTAATTTACTGTCGTCGAAGGACGGCGGAATCATTTCGCTCAAACGAATCATTCATACAACAATGTTGCAATCAAAACTAAACGGACAAATTTTCTTAGATTTCACAAGAATACTGGGTAAAAAATACTCAATATCTTAAATATTGGCAGAGAAGGACAATTCCCCTCAAGAGAAGAGAGTCGCGACAAAAGATTGAACGTTTCGGGGCGGCGGAAGAAAAGTTATGTTATCCCAAATTATTTTACTCGGCATTGCCGGGCTTGTCGGTGTTGGTATCGGCTATTATCTTCGCCTTCTTGTTTCGATGGGAAAGCGTGGATCCATGGAGCTCGAGATCAAGCAAATGCTTCTCGGCGCACAGGAAGAGGCCCAGAAGATTACGAAGACCGCAGAGAAACAGGCGGCAGACAAAATAGAAGAGACGAAACGAGACGAGAAAGAAAAGAAAGACGAATTCAAGCGAACAGAAGATCGGCTCATTAAAAAAGAGGCGCTTCTTGATCGACGCCAAGAAGATATCGATCGCGAGGTAGAAGCCATGAAAGAAAAGATTGCTGAAATTAAAAAAATTCGCGAGGACAACGAAAAGATAAAAGAAGAAAGCGGACGAGAGCTCTCTCGTGTCTCAGGACTTTCCAAAGATGACGCAAAGGAAGAAATACTCGCCCGTATCGAGCGAGAGTACGAGGCCGACATCATGGTGCGTATTCAAAAACTCGAAAACTCTGCGGCGGAGCGGCTCGAGAGAAAAGCAAAAGACATACTCACCACCGCCATTCACCGCCTCGGCAACTCCGTCGCCTCCGATGTGCTCACTTCTGCCGTACAGATCACCTCCGATGAAATCAAAGGAAAGATTATCGGGAAAGAGGGCCGCAACATTCGCGCATTCGAGCGAGCCTCGGGCGTGGAGCTCATTGTGGACGACACACCAGGCTCTATCACGATCTCTGCGTTCGACCCCGTACGACGGCAGATTGCAAAAGTTGCGCTTGAAAATCTTATCGCCGATGGTCGCATTCAGCCGGCAAAGATCGAAGAGATGGTAGAGAAAGCGAAGAACGAGATAAACAAGACCATCAAAGAGCAAGGCGAGAAAGCAGCCTACGAATGCGGCGTCTTCAACCTCGATGCGCGCATTATCGGTATCCTCGGGCGACTTCACTTTCGTACGAGCTATGGGCAAAATGTCCTTCAGCACTCTATCGAGATGGCACACATTGCCGGTATGATCGCCGAAGAGCTCGGTGGCGACGTGTACGTGGCGAAAGCTGGTGCACTTCTCCACGACATCGGAAAAGCGGTAGACCACGAAATCCAAGGCACCCACGTAGAGATCGGACGACGCATTCTCCAGAAATTCGGCGCGGATGAGAAGATTATCCAGGCCATGCAGGCACACCACGAGGAATATCCATATGAAACTATGGAGTCTATCATCGTACAGGTGGCCGACGCCATCTCTGGTGGCCGCCCTGGAGCACGACGCGACTCGGTAGAAAACTACATCAAGCGACTCGAAGACCTTGAGCGTATCTCAAACGCTCACGAAGGCGTGGAGAAGACCTATGCGCTCCAAGCAGGCCGTGAAGTGCGTGTCTTTGTCTATCCGGAAAAAGTTACTGACCTCGAAGCAAAGAAACTTGCGCGCGACATCGCACACCAGATCGAACAAGAGCTCAAATATCCGGGCGAAATTAAAGTGAATGTCATCCGTGAAAGTCGCGTAATAGAATACGCACGGTAAAAGTCAAACACGAGTGTCATAAAAGTCTTGCTATTGCGCATTTTTTCGAAGCATATATAATAAATGTAAGCAAAGTGTGGTCGAGTGTCTTGACACAATTCACGAAAAATAAATTTTTGCGGAAGTGTTGAGGCATTTTTAAAAGCTAACTCATTGTTTTATGAACAAAGCAGATCTTGCAGAGGCAGTACATGGTGTCCTCGGTGGCACCAAGAAGTCCGCTGAAGATGCAGTGGAGAAAATTATTTCTTCCATTGTTGAGACCTTGAAGAAAGGAAACGAGGTTTCTATCTCTGGCCTCGGTATCTTCTCGGTAAAGCCACGTGCTGCACGCGAAGCTCGCAACCCAAAGACGGGTGCGACCGTACACGTGCCTGCCACGAAGGTTCCAAAGTTCCGCGCCGCAAAAGCGCTCAAAGACGCGGTAAAATAAGATTCCTTTCGCCGATCTATACCAAGTAAAACCCCGCTCTTTGGCGGGTTTTTACTTTTCTTCTCTATTTATACACCCGTCGTATTTTCGGATTGATTCGGGTTACGAATTCGTATACTGACGTATTTGAAAGTTGAGCGAGCTCGCTTGCTGGGACTTCTTCTTTTCCATCTCGCCCGAGGAGTGTCACTGTGTCCATGATTTTTACTTTTGGTATGTCGGTCACGTCAATAAGAATCATGTCCATACACACACGCCCGAGGACGCGAGCTCTTTCTCCACGCACAAGAACATGGCCCACGCTCGAAAGCGCACGTGGATATCCATGCCAGTACCCGATGGGGACAATAGCAATGAGAGTATCTCTCAAAAGAATCTCCGTGAAGTCGTAACTCACCCCCTCCCCTTTCGGAACTTTCTTTATTTCAGAGACAATGCTCTTCCAGGAAAGCACGGGGGTGAGCTCTCTTTGCTTCTGCCGAGCAACACGCGTTTCAGGAGATGGCCACAGCCCATACGAGCCGATGCCGACGCGCACCATGTCGTAATGAAATTTCGAAAAGAGCATGGTGCTCGCCGTAGCCGATGAGTGACGGACTGGGCGATGGCCTGCTTCCTCGACAAGCGTGATCGCTTTTTCAAATTGCTGTGTCTGCGCTACAACGCTTTCGGGTGAGTTTGGGTTTTTTCCTTCTGCAAAGTGTGTATACACTCCCTCGACCTTCACGTGTGGCATCTTTTTCAAAAGAGTGAGGACTTTGGGAATTTCATGCACAAAAAATCCCTGCCGATGCATGCCCGTGTCTATTTTTAAATGAACATTCATCGGTTTTTTGAGGAGGGCGACATATTTGAGGGAGTCAAAACTCGAAACTGTGACGCTAATTTTCCTTCGAGCCGCTTCCGGAAGAAGTGCGGGGAGAACAAACCCAAGAACAAGTATGGGGATTTTCACTCCAGCTTTTCGGAGCGTGATGCCTTCTACACACGAGTCTACCCCGAGCCAGTCTGCACCAGCGCTTTCCACCTCTTTCGAGAAGGGCACCAGATCGTGTCCATACGCATTCGACTTCACTACCGACATGAGCTTCGTCTTCGCGCCTACAATCTTTCGAAATGTTTTATGGTTTTTTCGTACTGCCCCACGATCTATCTCTAGCCAAGTACGAACATCAAGAGGCTCTTCTTTAGAAAGCTTTGTTTTCATTTTGTTTCTATACTGGCAGCGTCCCCTAAAACAAGACCATGGTCCTCTGAAAAACCAGCGGGAACTTCAAGAACGTAGAGTGCTGGCACCTCTGGTTTAAAAATTTGCGGATACGACCCAGGTACAACATTTTTCTCTATGTGAACAATTTTTAAATCTTCATCCAACCAGATCATGTCGAGAGCAAAATGCATATCTTTCATCCAAAACCCATACCGATCTGACGTTTCAAAAACAAACAACATGCCATGCCCCGAAAGGAGTGCTATCCGATCTCCGAGACCAAGCGTTCGCTTTTCTGATGTGTCTGCCACCTCTACTGAAACTGATGTTTCTCGAGAAGGAAAAGAAACGATTACCTCTTTTTCTATACCTTTTGGAGACTCTTCTTGCGAGATTAACATACCTTTTGGAACGGAAGAGACATAAAGACACAGTCCACCAAGAAGGGTGACAAGAAAAAGGGTGATAGAAATTCTTTTAGCTGTTTGCGACATACATTTGTGGGCGCGAGAGGACTCGAACCTCCAAGGGTTGCCCCATGCGCTTCTGAGACGCACGCGTATACCAATTCCGCCACACGCCCAATATGACTGTTAATTCTGTGCGGGTAGGGAGAATCGAACTCCCATATGCACTTTGGAAGAGTGCCATTCTACCATTAAATTATACCCGCAACGACAAGTGGTAGTACAGCGATGGTATCAGATTTTTAGCCAATAGACAAACCGTAATAAAAAAAACGGGCCACCCGTTTCCCTTAAGAAGATTCGGGGGGCCCGCAAGGAGCGATTATTACGCTTGTCTTATCCGGAGGCGTCCATTCCGGTCCATTTCAGTGGTGTTTCGGGGCATTTCCTGAGCCCTGAAAAGTTGCTGATAAGAGCTACCTCCAGGATTCTCGGGCATCGCCGCGCATCCAACACCTTGAGACAAAACGAGCGTTGTCACCAGGTACCATGTGTTTAGGTACTTCTTCATTTAACTACCTCCATAAGAGCATTCGGCAGGGCCGAACAGCTCTGCCGGCACCTCTGGGCTTTTGCCTCTAGTAAGTGCCAGTATACAGTACAACATTCGAAGGTTTTTTGCAAGTAGTTTTTACACAGCTCACGCTTGTTGCTTTTTAAAACAATATATGGTATACAAGAGGTAGTGCGCGATGCTTTACCCCTTTGAGGGCGCTCCCGCTCTACCTCCATTATAGAATCCCCCGGCCACACATTTGGCACGGGGGTCTTTTTTTTATTCCCTGAGGAGGATATAATATAAGGTATCTTATCCACCACTATCCATATTTAAAGCGTAATAAAAAATTCATGGACCCTGTTTCTCGTTTAAGTAGTGTCCGAAGTAATAGTGCCCACATATCTCAAAATGATTGGGATATGCATATCTCACGGCAGTTGAGAGACGGCCCTCGAGCCCTCAACAACAGTACTTACGGTGCGATAGAAAAATATGTAAAAACTGCCATGAGCAACCGAAGCTCTGGCAGCCCAAAAGGACACATGTCTGAAGGCGAGGTACACAGCCTTATTAAAAATCTCTCAAGTAAACGAGAGTTGTACCACCTAGACCACAAGCAAATGGAGCATATCCAGCACACCCTTCTCCCTTTTGTAAAATAAACTCATGCCCGATTGCCTTTTTTGTAAAATAATAGCCAAGGAAATACCCTCTGAGTGCGTGTACGAAGATACTGACTTTATGGCGTTTCTCGACATCCACCCGCGGTCGCCCGGGCATGTGCAAGTGATACCGAAAAAACATTTCCGCTGGGTGTGGGATGTGCCAAATATTGGTGACTACTTTGCAGTTGTGCAAAAAATCGCGCGGGCGATGCAAAATACTTTCGGTACGGAAGCCGTGTGGAGCAAGGTGATGGGCGACGAAGTTCCTCATGCGCACGTGTGGCTCTTTCCAAACGTAAACGAGGCGGTGGGTGACAAAAATGATTTTGCCGGAAACGCGCAAAAAATACGGGAGAAACTCTAGCGCCGACCCCCTCCAACCCAAAAATAGTTTTACTTCTTCGTTACCGCTTCGATGCCCGGAAGTGTCCCCTTCGCGAGAAACTCAAGCATTGCACCACCCGCCGTGGAGATGAAAAGTTTTTTTGATTTCTTCTTGATGTGTTTCAGTGCGGCAAGGGTGTCTCCTCCTCCGATGACAGCACTTACTTTGTTTTCAATAATAGAAAGCTCTGTGGCAATGGTTGATTTCGTAAAACCGCCCTCGTAGTAGCCCAGTGGGCCGTTCCACAGTACAAACTTCTCTTTTTGAATAAGACCGGTGAGCATTTTCACTGTCTCAGGCCCCACGTCGCAGATATTGTCTCCCGTGGAGATTTGGTCTGACTTTTTTACCTGACGTTTCCCGTTCTCTCCTATCACCACAACATCGATAGGCAGTATGAGCTTTTTGTTTTTGAAAAGCGTTTTGCTGTGCATATATTCTTCGTCGATGAGCGACTTCCCCACCTCGTGCCCCATCGCCTTGAATACCGTATTCGCCAGCGCACCACCTACAAATACGCTGGTGGCGATCTCAAGATATTTTTTCACTAAGGGCATTTTGGTTTCAAACTTCGCCCCGCCCAAGATGACCAAGAATTTTTCATGCGCTTTCATTCCGTAGGAAAGGTGGTTCAACTCTGTTTCAAAAAGCGGACCAAAGTATGCCGGCAAAAGCTTCGGAAGGAGGAAGATAGAAGCATCTTTCCTGTGAGACACCGCAAGGGCATCGTTTACATATATTTCGCCGAGTGTGGCAAGCTTCTTTGCAAAGGATTTGTCTCCATCTTTTTCTCCCTTCCATTTGCGTAGGTTTTCTACCAAGATAATGTCCCCATCTTTCATCGCGGTGAACTTTCCCTGCGCTTCCTTACTTTCAAAGTCTTCAACAAACTCAATCTTTGGAAAATATTTTTTAAGCTCAGCGAGCGCAGGGCGAAGAGTTTCCTCTGGTTTTCGCCCGATGTGACTTAGGATAATGGTCTTGGCGCCTGATTTTTTAAGAAACCGAATGGCGAGAAGCGACTGGCGAATACGAAAATCGTCCGCAACCTTTCCTTTTACAATGGGCTCGTTGAGGTCGAGGCGAAGAAGAACACGTTTTCCTTTAAGATTTTTTTCGTGGGTGATGAGGGGAAGTTCCATAAGAGTATTTTTATAATTTTTCTGCTATTTCTGTTATCTGCTTAAACTTTTTTGCGTCTAGACTCGCCCGGCCGACAAGGAGCCCGTCGGCATGTCCATCGGTGAGAAATCCTTCGGCATTTGTTTCATCCACCGAACCACCGTAAAGAATAGAAATTTCGTCAGCAGTTTTTCTCCCGAAAGAATCAGAAAGAACCTTGCGAATAAAGATCACCATTTCATACAGATCGCGCGGATAAATAGGGTGTGTAGCTTTGTCCCCTATTGCCCAGAGTGGCTCATACGCAATGACCAGCTGTTTCAAAAGTCGCTTCGGAGTTTTGTCGAGTGCTACAAGTATTTGGTCTTTTATAAATCCATAGTAGTCTCCATCTTCATCACGAGCACCCTCACCCACACAAAGGATAGTCGTGAACCCGAGCTTCAATGCAACCTGCGTTTTTTTGTTTACCACCTCGGCTGTATCACCCCTGGCTCGGCGCTCTGAGTGTCCGACAATAACATACTTTGCCCCCACGGAAGAAAGCATGAACGGTGATATTTCCCCAGTGTGTGCGCCTTCGAGCTCCCAGAATGTATCTTGGGCCCCCAGGAGAAGCTTGCCCCCCTGCTTGCCCGAATGAGAAAGTCGCCAGAAAAAACTTTGCAAAAACACCACAGGCGGACAAATGACCAGTGTGGTGTTTTTAAGACTTTCCGCTTGGGCGCGAGCAGACTCAAAGAGTGCGTCTGCTTCGCTTATCCGCCACGGATTCATTTTCCAATTCCCGACAATGAGCTTCGGTTTTGTGGAATTTACTTGCGGTTTTGTTTTAGGAGAGATCTTTTCGGTCGTCTTTTTCATACTCCCCATAGTATCATAGCCGATACTATTTTGTCTTGGGCTTCTTTGGCTTTTTTGTTTCCTTCTTTTGTCTATTATCTCCTTTTCCCATATATTTGTATTTTAATTAT
>CALMXW010000086.1 GCA_937871115.1 uncultured bacterium | reverse complement strand
TGATAAAGTAACAAAAAAATACCACGACAACTCCGTCGCTCTTTCTGATGTGACACTCGCGGTATCTCATAGTGAGTTTGTCTCTGTGGTGGGCCATTCTGGAGCAGGGAAGACCACACTCCTCAAACTCCTTTTGGCCGAAGAGCATCCGACCGAGGGAGACATTTTCTTTGAAAGCGTCAATGTGCACGCCCTCCACAAAAATGACGTTTCAAAACTCCGCCGTCGCATCGGGATGATTTTCCAAGACTTCCGCCTTCTTCCGGAAAAAACCGTATTCGAGAATATTGCTTTTGCCATGGAGGCAGCGGGCCGGAGCGATGAAGAGATCGCTTTCGATGTGCCGCATGTTCTCGCCCTCGTCGACCTCGCAGGAAAGGAGTGGAATTTCCCGCACGAACTTTCTGGTGGAGAAAAGCAGCGTGTCGCCATCGCTCGCGCTATCGTCAATCAGCCCGACCTCATCATTGCCGACGAGCCGACAGGGAATCTCGACCCAGTAAACACGTACGAGATTGTGCAGATTTTGAAAAAGATCAATGACATCGGGACGACCGTCATTTTGACGACGCACAATAAAGGAGTGATAGACGCTCTCGGCCGCCGCGTCATCACTATGGACCAGGGGCGGATTATCCGCGACGACCCGGAGGGGAAATATATGTTATGATTACCTCTTCGTTCAGTAGATAAAATTTATGTTTTGGACCAATACAAAAAGAATAATACGAAGCGGTATCTTGGGCTTTTGGCGCAACCGTTTCGTTTCGCTCTCATCCGTACTTGTCGTCACCGTCACGCTTTTTGTCGTCGGCATCGTTATCTTCCTCTCGGTTATTTTGAACGCATCTCTGAGTGATTTGAAGGACAAGGTAGATGTAAACGTGTACTTCAGTCTCTCTGCGCCAGAAGCAGAAATAATGAAAGTAAAATCTTCGGTTGAAAAACTTCCTGAAGTGGCAAAAGTAGAATACGTTTCGCGCGATGCTGCTCTTGCTGCATTTAAAGAAAGACACAAAGACGACTATCTCACCCTCCAGGCACTCGACGAGCTTTCTTACAACCCACTCGGTGCTCGGCTCAATATTGTGGCAAAAGATCCTTCCCAGTATGAGAGTGTCTCGCATTTTCTCGACAGCTACACTTCTGGCACAGCAGCAGGGCAGGGCTCAAGTCTGATTGAAAAAGTAAATTACAAACAAAACAGAGAAGTCATCGACCGGCTCACCCAGCTCGTGCTTGGTGCCGAGCGTCTCGGCTTCGCTGCTGCCGCATTCCTGATATTCGTCTCGCTCATGATCACTCTCAATACCGTGCGTCTCGTCATCTACATGTCTCGCGAAGAGATCGCCGTGATGCGCCTGGTGGGAGCTTCAAACTTCTACATTCGCGGGCCGTTTGTGGTGGCAGGTATGCTCTATGGTGTCATCGCGGCACTCTTTGCCATGCTCCTCTTTTACCCCGTCACGCTTTGGCTTGGGGGCACGACCACCTCTTTCTTTGGCGGTATTAACCTCTTCGAATATTACCTCGCAAATTTCTTCAGCATTTTCTTCCTCTTGGTTTCGCTCGGGCTTGTGATCGGAGCCATATCGAGCTATCTCGCGGTGCGAAAATATCTCAAAGTGTAAAATACAAAAATTTCAGCCCCGAGATGATGAATCTCGGGGCTTTCGTTTAACGACGATGACTAGACTTCCCGGCGGTTTGCCGGGGGCGAGGTGCGCCGGCGGCCGACGAAGAACTTCTGCACGCGCCCCTTCAGGCGGTCAAAGAAGCCGACGGGCGTCGCACGGGGGGCGAGCGTGGTGGTGCGTACCAGCGGAACATTCTTTGTCGCCGGGGCGGAAATCATCCGCCGCGTGAGCCTGCCGTGCATCCGGCGCCACTGGCGCGGGAACTGTTTGGCCTTGCGGCGTTCATGGCGGAGCGTCCGCTCGTCGCAGAGAAACTGCTGGCGGACCAGGTCGGGTTTTTTCACAATCTTCTCCTTTGTTTGTTGTGTTCGGGCGAGGCCAATCCTCGCGCTCGTTTATATTTATCATCGAAAAGTATAATTGTCAATATCCCTCGGCGCGGTTTTCGGGTATCATGGGAAGGAATTATTTATCCCTCATTTTTCTTTTTTCATGGCCAAAAAACGGAAATATATTTTTGTTGTCGGAGGAGTGATGTCGGGAGTAGGAAAAGGTATCACGGCATCCTCCATCGGAGCCATCCTCCAGTCTCGAGGTTTTTCCGTCACCGCCGCAAAGATCGATCCGTACATCAATGTTGATGCCGGCACTATGAACCCCACCGAACACGGCGAGGTTTTTGTTTTGGAAGACGGATATGAGACAGACCAAGACATGGGCAACTACGAGCGATTTCTCAATACTTCGCTCCCGTCTGTAAACTACATGACGACGGGCCGTGTGTATTCTGCGGTCATTGAAAAAGAACGTGCTATGAAATACAAGGGCAAATGCGTGCAGGTCGTCCCGCACATTCCTCTCGAGGTCATCGAGCGCATCAACAAAGCGGCGGAAACCGCGAATGCAGATATTACGGTGGTGGAGGTGGGTGGTACAGTGGGGGAGTACGAGAATATTCTTTTTCTCGAAGCGGCTCGCATGATGGAGCTGAAAAATCCCGGCGACGTTTCTTTTGTGATGGTTTCGTACCTGCCTATTCCTGGCAAACTCGGCGAGATGAAGACCAAGCCCACCCAGCATGCGGTACGTGCGCTCAATGAAAGCGGTATCCAGCCCGACGTGGTCATCGCCCGTGCCTCGGCACCCCTCGACCTCGTGCGCAAAGAAAAGCTCGCGCTCTTTTGCAATATGCATCCGGAGAGTGTGATCTCTGCACCAGACGTAGAGAGTGTTTATGACGTGCCGATAAACTTTGAAAAAGATAAACTCTCGGATATTCTCTTGAAATCGCTCGGATTGAAAACAAAAAAAGTTTCCGACATGAAAGAATGGAAAAACTTTTTGTCGAAAACGAAAAACCCAAAACACGAAGTAAACATCGCGATCATCGGCAAGTATTTTAACACCGGCGACTTCGTACTTTCTGACGCGTATCTCTCTGTCATCGAAGCGATAAAATATTCTGCGTATTGGCAGGGCGCAAAGCCGAAGCTCACATGGCTCTCCGCAGAAGAGTACGAAGGCCCCGATGCCAAGAAAAAACTTTCCGAACTCAAGCAGTACGACGGCGTGCTCATCCCCGGCGGATTCGGTGCGCGCGGTATTGAGGGCAAGCTCGCGGCGATCCGTTTTGTGCGCGAAAACAAAATTCCGTACTTCGGGCTCTGCTACGGCATGCAGCTTGCGGTGGTGGAATACTCGCGTAATGTCCTCGGGTGGAAAGATGCCAACACGGCCGAGATCGACCCGAAGAGTGCACACCTGGTCATCGACATCATGCCCGAGCAGAAAGAAAAAATGGCGAAGAGCGACTACGGTGGCACGATGCGCCTCGGCTCGTACCCGGCATATCTCAAGAAGGGCACCGTCGCACGCGCCGCCTATAAGAAAGAGCTCGTCGATGAGCGTCACCGCCACCGCTATGAAATTAATCCAGC
>CALMXW010000085.1 GCA_937871115.1 uncultured bacterium | reverse complement strand
TTGAGAACAGTAGCAATAATATTTTTCATGTTTTTATTGTCCGGAAGAATTACTTTCTGTTGTAGAGCTCACCGTCGGCGCTACTGCTGACCCTTCAAGGGAAAGCATTTTTGAGTATGAAATTACCGACGGATCAAGTGCGCCCGTGAAGTGAAAACTGACGCCCGTAAAGCTTGAACCTTTCTGTGCCTCTCGAACATCCGTAAAAAGCGGGGTGAATATTTTATCATTCGCACCAAAAGCGTCAGACTGAAGAGCTACAGAAGCAAAGCTTTTTGCCTGCCCATCCATACTGATAGAGACTCCAGACGGAGTACTTGCGTAATTGAGGTTTGTATAGCGTATGGTCTGAAGAGTCGTCGCGCTCAAGAGGTCGAAAACCGGGTGGATGCTTACGTGGTTTGCTAATATCTCTTTCGCGGCTCGTATCCGCGCATCGAAGCGTTTCGCATCGACAATAAATGTTGTTTCAAATGCTTTCTTTGCTTTTTCCAGAGCAATACTTTCTTCCTCTACTTTTTTAGACAGAAGAGTTTTGTACAAATACAGGCCCGCTGAAGTCGCGAGGGCAAAAAAGAAAATAATTGTTGCGCTAGCAAGAAAAAGATGAACAGAAGAAGAGCGCGGTACCGCTTCTTTTACAGCAAGTGTTTTCTTGGGCACAAAAGAAGTGCGGAAACGAGTATCCATACAAAATATTATACTCTCTCTTGTACAAGAGAGCTACGCAAGAACTGTGGATTGCTCAAAAAAACAATGAAAAAAGCTTGGGGGGCACGAGGCCTCCAAGCTTTGGAAAAAGACTTCCCTATTTACAGTGATGCAATGTGAATGAACTTTGCCTTCGACGGCACGCCGTTTGCATCCACGAGAAACATCATGTAGTTGCCCGGCGGTGCAATAGCCCCGTTGGGCGGTGCCTTCACCTGAATTTTACCAGCAGACACGACGGTAAAATCGAGCCCCACTACCCGTTGTTGCATATCGATGGCGTGGGTAACCGCACCTGGAGGTATGAGGACCACGGAAGCCGGTGTCTTGCCTGAAAATGTGACGGTGAATTGATTTCCGTATGACACTTCTCCTGGAAAAGTTTTAATGACCGACCGTGGTGCCGCGACGACCGCACTGCTCGAATTTTTCGTGTACAGATACGGCGGAGAAAACCTCTCCACATGCTTGTCGTATACTCCCCGATTCGGATTCCCTCCCATGGTCAGGACCGTAGCGTCCGGAAGCAACAGTGCGACCGAGTGATAATCTCTCCAGTATTGAGCAGATGCAAGGTTGGTCCATCCATTCGTCGCAGGGTTAAATATTTCCGCCAGTCTTCTCGCAGTAGTTCCGTCGTTTTTAATTCCGGAACCGCCCGTCACGAGTACTTTTCCATCCGGAAGCAATGTCGCATTGAGATATATCCGCGACCTCTTCATCGGGCTTACAGATACCCACTCTGGATTTGCTACAGAGAGATCGATACGCTCCACTGTGCTGGTCGCCGGATTTTCATCGCCACCCATAATGACAACATTGGGGGTGTAGAAATTTCCGGGTGTAAGCGGGAGAAGCACGGATGCTCCGCCCGAGCGCCAACCGCCGTATTGCGTAAAGGCAACATCTGTCCACGTGAACGAGTCGGGTTCGAGCATTCGCGTTTGCGGCTCCGGCCCGGAGTAAAACACTTGCCCGTTTGGCAAAAGATGTCCGTGCGGGTAGAGTGCCGGAGTAAACGGAGCGACAAACGGGTTGCTCCAGCCATACACCCCTTCACTTATTCCGTAGAGGAATTCGAGCGTATTACTCGTGCTCCCATACTCGGTCAGACCAGAAATAATCACCGGCATTCCATCTGCAAGAGGAGTAAGGGTGGGATACCATCGCCCTTCAGCCATATCCGGCCCGTCGGTAAACTGCTCCGTCACCGGGTCGAAGATATTGGTGCTGTTGTTTCCATAGAAAGGATCGTACGCTTTTGTCCCGCCAGCGATAAACACTTGTCCGTTCGGCAGAGAGACCAACGCATTGCAAAACAAATCCCTGTCGAGATCCTTCATACTGAAGACTCCTGTCGTGAGATCGAGAACCGCCGCGCGGTAAGTCCTCACTGTCGGATCATTCTCCGATCCGGCAACGATAAGCACCTTTCCTGTCGGAAGCAGTGTTATGTGTACCGGGTTTATCGGCACCGTATAGGGCAGTGTCGTCCATTTACCCACAAGAGTAGCGTCCAGCGCGAAAGCACTCTGGAAAATGAAGAAAGCCATACAGATGGCCAGAAAAACTCTTTGCCGTTTCATTTACATTACCTCAGTAGTTGTACATCAAGGGACAAGCCCAATCTATAATTAGCATGAAAGAGAAGCTTTGTAAAGCTACTTTGCTGAAGCTTCAAAATCTTTTCCTGCCTGAAAAAGAATGTCTTCGCGAAAGTGCGATGCCATGAGGTGAAAACCGAGGGGGAGTTTCTTTCCGTCTTCTTCTACAAAACCAGACAGAAGAGAGATGGCCGGCACACCAGCAATATTGGCAGGCACAGTAAAAATGTCGGCAAGGTACATCGAGAGCGGGTCGGCAGTCTTTTCTCCAAAACGAAATGCAGGAGATGGCGTGGTGGGTGTGGCAATGAGGTCAACTTCTGTAAATATTTTTTCTAAATCTTGGCGAATTATAGCTCGCATTTTATTCGCCTTGCCATAATACGCATCGTAATAGCCGGAAGAAAGCACATAGGTGCCGAGCATGATGCGGCGGCGTACCTCTGCACCAAAGCCGATGCCGCGCGTCTTTTTGTACGCATCGATAGTGTTCGCCCCATCCAGAGAAAGCCCGAAACGGATACCGTCGAAACGCGCGAGGTTGGAAGATACTTCTGCCGGCATGAGGATATAGTAAGTAGCGAGCGAGTGCGAGATGCGTGGGAGCGAAATGTCTCGTATTTCGTATCCCTTCTCTTTCATGCGAGCGAGCGAATCTTCGAAATTCTCAAGAACTTTCTTATCTATCCCCTCTTTGCCTACAAAGTCTCTCGGCACGCCAATAACTTTCCCCCTCCCCTCTTTAGAGGGGAGGGTTGGGGTGGGGTGGTCTTTTACAGAGGTGCTGTCCATTGGGTCATTGCCACGAATCGCATCAAATAAAATTTCTGCATCTTCCACCGTCTTCGTAAAGGGGCCGATTTGGTCGAGTGACGATGCCATGGCCATGAGTCCATATCGAGAGACAGTGCCGTAGGTCGGCTTGAGTCCTACCGTGCCACAAAATGTTGCCGGCTGGCGGATCGAGCCACCGGTGTCTGAGCCGAGAGCAGCGAGCGCAATATTTCCGCCCACGGCCGCCGCCGAGCCACCCGAGCTTCCGCCCGGTACGCGCGAAGTGTCATGAGGATTTTTCGTAAGCCCATACGCCGAGCTTTCCGTAGAACTTCCCATAGCAAATTCGTCCATGTTGGTACGCCCGAGGAAAACCGCTCCCGCCTCGCGAAGTTTCTTTATCACCGTCGCATCATACGTGCCACGATGCCCTTCGAGAATTTTGGAAGATGAGGTAGAAAGCTTCCCTCGCACGAGCATGTTGTCTTTGAGCGCAATCGGTATCCCGAGCATCGGCCCTTTCTCCCCCTTCTTTATCCGCTCATCCGCTGCCTTGGCCTGCTCGCGCACGTCGTCGTATACTTCCAGATACGCAAAAATCTCTGGGTTTTTTTCTTCGATACTTTTCAAATAGCTTTCTGCCAGCTCAAGCGCAGTAAAATCTCCCGCATCGAGATGTTTGCGGGCTTTTGCAATGGTGAGTGTGCCAAGGTCGATAGACATAAATTTTTACGCGAGGATTTTCTTTACCTTCAGATATCCGCCTTCGGTCGCTGGAGCATTTGCGAGTATTTCTTTCGAGTATTCTCCGGGCTCATGCGCTGGCTCGTCGGCACGAAAGACATTGTGCCATTCCCCCACCACCGGAGCTTCATCGCCGAGCTCTTTCACGGCCGTACTCACCTCGGAAACGTATTCGAGGATGCCACTCATGTCTTTCGCAAGCTTTTCCACTTCGTTCTCGGGCACATCAATACGCGCCAAGTGAGCAAGTTTTGCAATGTCTTCAGAGGTAATCATATTACCGAATAATAAGGGCATTTGGTAAAAATGGCAACACTTCACCATGATGGCTTCTTGAGAGTCTTTCCGTATTCTGGTAAAATTTTAAGTACTCTTTAGTTACTAATATTTCTATCTATCATGGGAATCTTTACCCCTTCGACAAAACGCATCACCGCAGACGAAATGCATCATTACGTAATGGGCGACCTCCGCAGCGGAGACCACGCACTCTCAAGAGCACAAGCGGAGCATCTCAAGAGTATTCTCGACACTCATGTAGACGACCTCGCGAGTCGAGTCACCAAAGAAAAAGGTATCAATGAAGAAACCTTTAAAAACATCATGAGGCACCTAAAAGACGAAGCAAAAGACAGTTACGGTCCTCGCTACTCCGACGCCCAGTTGGCAAAAATTCAAAAACACGGAGAAGAGTACGTACGTCACAGCATCCGCCACGGACTTTTCAGCTGATTTTTAACGTACTTTCTCTTTCACTTTCTCGATAATACTTTCGATATCCCAATCGGCTTTTACGAGATATTCTGAGACACCTCTTTGTGCGGCTTGAGCAATTTTTTCTGCATCACTTAGATTGGTGAGCATGATGATTTTTGCTGTACTTCCCCATGCATCTTGGCGGATTTTTTCAAGGACGGTCATTCCATCCATTTTCGGCATAACAACGTCGAGGAGAGTCAGATCGGGATGTTCGGCGAGACACGTAGAGAGACCTATTGCCCCGTCTTCTGCTTCAAGTACCAAAAAACCTTCGGATTTGAGGTGATCTACGACGACGCGCCGG
>CALMXW010000084.1 GCA_937871115.1 uncultured bacterium | reverse complement strand
CATGCTAAACAAGCCGTCAACACAGAAACCATTGAAAGTGAATATGCCTTTAAATTCCTTGCAATCAAGCATATTGCTTTTGTTGGGAGTTCTTACCAGCATTTCTGCAATCATTGAATACATCAATTTGGCGTTTTACAGCACGGATGGATAATTAAAAAGTAAAGAGAGAAAAACAAAAGCCCCGAGATATTTCACTCGGGGCGACTCAGTGTCTATTTTTTGAAGATAAAGTCCAAGTTCCTAGTGAACGATAGCTCTTCCTATGAAGACAACGGTGGTGATGTAGAATGCACAGAAAAGAACAATTGAAGACCATAACCAAATGCGCGCGAAGAGGTCGCTTTCCATAACTCTTTTTGCTACATCCTTGCCTTTAAAAAATGAAACAAGAAACTTAAAGAGTAGTATCCCTACGATAGTTGTTATTGAAGCACCAATGGCTGCAATTAATACGAAAACGACCTGCATGACTGTTTCCTCAATGGATTGGTAAATGAACCACTCTGAAGAGTACTCCACTTTTTATTTTTGTATAATTTAGGATGTTATATTTGCAAAAAGTTCACCAATACCTTATATATAAAGGATATATTTGAAGTAATTTGTGACGATGTGAACGTCGTAAGTTGGTTGTAAAAATTTATATTACTTATGAAAGAGGTATTTACACATTTGGAGCAAGTCTTCGGACTCAATCGTTATGAGTCAAAAATCTATTTTGCTTTGCTTGAACGTGATACTGCGAGTATAAGTTCCTTGGCCTCGGCGACAAAAATTCCAAGAACGGCTGTCTATACCCCGCTAAAGTCCCTCGTCCACAAGGGGTTTGTTGCGGTGCATAAAAATTATGGCAAGCATGCGACCTACTCGGGAGTTCCTCCAAAGTTTCTTCCTGGTATTTTTGAGCGAAAGAGAATTGAGTTTGAAGAGCTTATGGGGATTCTGGGAGATATTTCTCCTGGCGGGGAAGAAATATCCATTCGTTATTTTCAAGGGGGTGGGGGAGTCCAGACGGCTGCCGATATCTTTTTGCAAAAGTCCAAAACAAAAACATGGAAAACCTTTGAGAATGTTGCGTACATGGAAAGGTTCGGCGGGGAGTACACGTTCGAACAGTATATAAAACAACGGGTTAAGAAAAATATTTTTGCCAAGGTCATTTTGCCCTCAAAGGAAGCAACTCCCTGGGTTCGAAAGATTGTTTCAAAAAAAGCCGAATATCTACTCGATATCAGGACGGTTTCGCCGGATGTTTATCCCCTTGATGCAAGTATTGCTGTTTGTGGGGAGTGGGTCTTCATTTCTGTGGTGAATAAAAAGCCTTTTGCTGTGTTGGTGCAAAACGAGGCACTGGGGCGGACCATTGAGTCTATACATGACATGGTGTGGGATCGGTTTTCGATATAATTTTGCACAACAAAGTCTCGAGGGTATACTGAAACGACCATGACGCAAGACGAAGCACTCGATATTTTAAAAATGGGATACAATGTTTTTCTCACCGGGCCGGCGGGGAGCGGCAAGACATACGTACTCAATAAATATCTCGAGTATTTGCGCGAACACGACGTAGAGACGGGAATTACGGCTTCTACGGGTATTGCGGCGACACATATCGGCGGGATGACGATACATTCTTGGGCGGGGATTGGTATCAAAGATAATCTCACAGAGAAAGAGTTTCGTATGCTGGTCCAAGACCCGCGACTGGCAAAGCGGCTTCAGAAAGCGAAAGTGCTCGTGATCGACGAGGTTTCTATGCTTCACCACTTTCGTCTCGATCTCGTAGACCAAGTACTTCGGATGGCTCGCGGAGAGCTTCGGCCGTTTGGTGGCCTACAGGTTATCCTTGTCGGAGATTTTTTCCAGCTTCCACCAGTGGCTCGGGGCGGGGAAGTGGCGCACTTTGTGCATCGATCAAATGCGTGGGCCACGGCGGGTATTCGCGTGTGTTATCTCGAAGAGCAGTATCGCCAAGAGGACGAAAGGTTTTTGCGCGTGCTCAACGACATTCGGGGTGCGCGGGTGAGTGAAGAGACACTGAAGCCACTCCGTGAGCGATATCGCCGTGAGATTCGCCTTCCCGTGACCCCGACGAAGCTCTATGTGCACAATGTGGATGTGGATGCGGTGAACGAACGCGAGCTCGATCTCATTCGCGACAAAGAAAAAACATACGAAAGCGAATATCACGGTCGCCAAAAACTCCTCGAGTCTCTCAAGAAAAGCGTGTTGGCACCAGAGACCTTGCGTGTAAAAGTGGGTGCGGCGGTGATGTTTGTGAAAAACAACTTTGAAGCGGGGTATGTGAACGGCACGCTTGGGGAAGTGGTAGCATTTGAGGGCGGATATCCGGTAGTAAAGACAGCGTCTGGAAAAAGAATTATTGCGAACCCAGAAAACTGGGCATATGAAGATATGAGTGGGAATGAAGCAAATGTGATGCAAGTACCGCTCCGCCTCGCGTGGGCCATCACCGTGCACAAAAGCCAGGGGATGTCGCTCGACGCCGCAGAGATTGACCTTTCGCGTTCGTTTCTGCCTGGCATGGGGTATGTCGCGCTTTCTCGCGTGCGATCTCTCGAAGGTCTGCGCCTTATGGGTATGAACGATATGGCGCTTCGGGTCAACGAAGAAGTACTCGTACTCGATGAAGAGCTCCACGACCTTTCGAAAAAAGCGCGGGAGGGACTCAAGACACTTTCATTGGAAGAGAAAAAAGAATTGCAGGAAGATTTTTTACGAAAGATTGGAGGAGATGCCGAGAAAAAACTAAAAACCCCTCAAGAAAAAAGAAGCAAGAAAGAAAAAGAGAGAAAAGAGAAAGCAGGGGAGGGGAAAACATTTTCCGTGGAAGCGTTGCGCGAGAAGCATCCACAAGCATACAAAAAATGGGAGCGTGAAGAAGAAGAGCGGCTCGTAGAAGAATTTGGGAGGGGGAAAAATATGGGAGAACTCGCAGTGCTTTTCGGGAGAAAAGTCGGGGGAATTCGCTCGAGACTCATGAAGCTCGGGCTCCTGGAGGACGTGGAGTGAGGGGGCATGGGCGAGTAGAACTTTTTATGCTAGTATCATATCCATAGCTTTACCGGGGTGTAGTATACCGGTAGTACACCTGTTTTGGGAACAGGCAGACCGAGTCCGATTCTCGGCACCCCGACTTTCAGTCTGAAGAGTGGCAATGGCGATTTGGGTCGCCTGCAAGAAAACCTCCCCACGAGCGTCTCTAT
>CALMXW010000083.1 GCA_937871115.1 uncultured bacterium | reverse complement strand
TCTTAATCATGATAATTTATTATTCTAAACTTAAAACGGTATGTCTTCCGCTCTGATATCTTCCTCCGGATACTGGATTGTGTCAAGCTCCGGCTCTTTCGACTGACCTGCTGGGCTGCCCCCTTCGGAGCCTCCACGCTGGAATGAGCCACTCGTACCGCCACCACTTGATTTCGGCCCAAACTGTACTCGCTCGGCGACAATCTCCGTGCGGAATTTCTTGGTTCCGTCCTGAGCATCCCAGCTCCTTGTCTGCATTCGACCCTCTATCAAAGCACTGCTTCCCTTCTTCAAGTATTGCGCCACGAGCTCTGCCTGCTGGCCAAACAATACGACGTTGTGAAAGTCTGCCATCTCCTGCTTCACCCCATTCTTGTCTTTAAAGACGCGATTGGTAGCCATGCTGAGGCTCGTCACCTTGATGCCAGATGGGAGAGACTTGAGCTCTGGATCACGAGTAAGGTTGCCGTAGATGATAGCTTTGTTGAGGAACATAGAAGGTTATTTCCAAAATTATTATTAAACGACGAGGTCTTCGATCTGTTTGTCGATTTCTGCTTCGTTAATTTCTTGTGGAATTTCAACCTTCTCTGCTTCTTTTTCTTTCTCTTCGTCACCGATGAGAGGCTTCTTCGCAATGAGCAAAGATTTCTTGATCATCGTGTTTTCGCGGACGGTCTTGATGATGAGGCTTCGGAGGAGGTTGTTGTTTTCGTCGAGGAATTTCTTGAGCTTGGCGACTGCGGCAGGCTCGGCCTCAAACTTCACCCAACCGAAGAATGCGCTCTCGTACCAAGCTCGCTTGTTGGCGATGACTTTGTCGATAGCGTAGGCGAGGGTCATGAGCTTTGGCTCTTCCTCCGAGAGGATTATTCCGCCATTGGAAACGATAATTTCCTTTATTTTTGAGGCTTCTTCGGCGAGATGCTCCTCGGGCATGGTGGAGAGCACGTGATAACTCACCTCGTAGATACGGGGGTCCGTGCTGTCCATTTCGAGCTCTTCGCCCTGTACTGTCTTGTCTTCTTTTGCCATATAGGGCGTATACTAGCAAAAAGCGGCTTATATTGCAAATGTTTGTTTCAGTGGCTTTGCAAACTGTAATAAAAGAGGGCTACTTAAGGCGTAGCCCTCGAAACTGTGGGGTCTTCCTCCCTTTCTTCATGTTGACCCACGGCTGACACACCAGCGATCTGATAGTAGTGGTTGATTCGTTTTTCATGGTACTTCTCTCGTGGCTCAGGCAAAAATTGCCTCCACCCATATTACCGACATTTTAAATAACGTCAAACGATAAAAAGTATATCACTCTCTCGGAACCCCTGAATGAGATTGGTAAAATGCTCGGCGGGTGGAATGGTCAACTCTCAAAATCCTTCGACCATACTCGGGATAAACAAAACTCTCCCAACACAAAGTCGGGAGAGAAATGAAGAAAGTTGCGAGAACGGCAGACGGGTCGCTGGCATCCCAGCCAACGTCCAGCCAAATCACGTCCCAGCTCCACGCACCGACATGCCAGTACAGGTATAGAACGCAACGGCGACCGACCGAGTCCCGAAGGACCGTGCCGTCAAAGAAGATGTAGCGGGTGTTCCCGTTGACCTTCTCTTTCCAGCTTTCGGGGATGAGGTGCTGGTTCTCCCAGAGCGTGAGGAAGATGTCGGCGTCCAAGCGGACCAAACCCGATGCCTTGAGACGCTTGAGCTTCTCCTCGCCCTTGATGTACGTTTCGCCGTCCTTCAGCATCGTTCGCAGCTCCACCTTGGTAAGGTCAAGCTCTGTGAGTGCGATGGAGCGAGCGTCCGTCTCATCGCTCTGAATGGACCAGCCGTCCCCGATGAACTTCTTCGGGTTGAAGCGGTTGCGGTTGATGGCAACGACCTTCGGCTCGCCAACGATGACCTTTCCACCATTCCGCAGGAACGCAGTGAACTGCTGTCCTGCCTGACGGGGGTCGTTGATGATTTTCTGGATGGTGGCGCTGTCCAGATTGTCCCAGTCTACGTTGTTAGCTAAGACTGATAACAGGTTCAGGGACTGACCAATAGCGATGGCTTTTCCCATGACAATTCTCCGGGTTGCGCTGTTCAAGCAAAACGGCAGTCCGCTTTGCCACAGCGGGGAGTGTCCTAGAACACAGGGCACTTTCTGCTGCGGCAAAACTTCAAGATTTATTTCAAATACCTGAAAAAGGTATACACTACTTGGGCTTTTTTGTCAATGTGTTTCTTTTTTCAAAAACACCCGCTTGGCATTGGCGACCATGGCTTCCCTTACCTTTTCAAAATCCTCGCCTCGAACCTCGGCAATCTTCTTTACCACCTCCTCCACCCAGAGTGGCTCGTTGCGTTTGCCCCGGTATGGCACGGGGGCGACGTACGGACAGTCCGTCTCCGAGAGGATCATGTCGAGCGGGGCGTACTGTATCGCCTCATCATAATCACGAGCAAAAGTAATCACCCCGGTGAACGAAACGGTGAAATCGAGATCGAAATATCTTTTCGCAATATCTTTGCCTTCTGAAAAAAAGTGAATGTCTCCGCGAAGTTTCTCGCCGTGCTCGCGCTTTTTCGAGGCGAGAATTTCGAGCATATCCTGGTGTGCATTCCGACAATGGATCATCAGAGGCTTGTCGAGCGAGACCGCCATCTCAAGCTGCCGCTCGAAAATATCTTTTTGCCGCTTTTCTTCTCCCGCTCGGTTTTCTTCTGAAAGACGGAAATAATCAAGACCACATTCCCCTATCGCCACCACCTCTTTTTCGGCCGCGAGTTTCTGGTACGCGTCGAGATCAAACCCCTCGCTCGCATTGTCGGTGGGGTGAAGCCCGATAGCGGCAAAGAGTGGCGCTTCAGATGAAGATTTTTCTTTCGCGATTTGCACGGCCCGCTCCGACATCTGCCAGTCGGTACCCACGAGAATAGACCCCACGCGAGCCTCTCGCATACGGCCGATGACTTCATCTACGTCGCCCTCAAACGCCTTGTCGTTTATGTGCGAATGTACATCAAAGAAGCGTAGAGACATGAATTTTATGGTGCCCAGGAGAGGACTTGAACCTCCACGTCTTGCGACACATCCACCTCAAGGATGCGTGTATACCAATTTCACCACCTGGGCATCGTGTACAGTATGCACGAAGCCGGTAAATTTTTCAAGGTGAGCCACAAGTAACAATAAAACGAGCTTTGGGGGCCCGTTTTATCTTTTTGATTATTCTTTTGTTTCTTCGACAGCCTCTGGCATTACTTCTGCCTCTACCGGCTCTGGGATCTCCTCTTCAATTGGCTCTTCGTCGAGTACCATTTCGTGAGCGACGCGACCGCTGCGCATCTTGCGGCGAATTTCGCGGGCTGCCTTATCGCGGATGTAGTAGAGCTTGGCGCGACGAGCCTTGGTGTGTTTGACCACCTTGATGCTCTCGATAGCTGGAGAATACAGAGGGAAAATACGCTCCACGCCCACTCCGCTCGCTACCTTGCGGACCGTGAAAGTGGCTCCGGCCTCGGTACCATGCTTTCGAGCAAGTACGAGCCCTTCAAAAGCCTGGAGGCGGACCTTGTCTTTTTCCGGGATTTTTACGGTAACACGCACGGTGTCGCCCGCTCGCATGTCGAGTTTCTTGCGCTCTTCCATATTTACCGGGCTGGTTTTTACGTATGTTTTCATAACGTTTTTATAACAATAGTGCCCCTACTGTAGCACAGCGGGGCACGGGTTGCAAGTCATTCCTGGAAGAAGTTAAATGAGTCCTTCTGAAAGTTTTTCTAATATCGCCCTCTCCACCTGGGTGGCCGCAGGGAATCCAACACCATCGAGTCTTTGCCGCCACAGGGGGTTTAAAAGGAAATGACCATCCTCGGAATAATACTCGCCGCTGACACCATTGAAAACCAAGCCATCCTGTCCGTCCACATGAATAGTCACTGTCGAAACACGAACACGGATTCCATCAACCGAAACCTCCCCCAACACAACCACTGGTAGCGTACTTGAGCTCATCTCACTTCTCCTCTTTGTCTTGAGAAAATCGTATCTATTTTCATCTAAACACAAAACTACCCCTCTCGCAATATTCGCTCGGCTTTTTGAAAATCCTCCGGCAAGTCCGCTTCGAGCAAAATCCTCCCCTCTCCAGGAAGAGAAACTTCAAGTGAATACGCATGGAGAGCCAGCCGAGAGAAATCCAAAAGGCTCGGCTTGTTTGGTGCATAGAGTTTGTCGCACACCACCGAATGCCCGACGGCTTTGAGGTGCACACGGATCTGATGGGTGCGGCCCGTCTTCGGGTAGGCTTCGAGATACGTGACGCCTTCTCCGCGAGAAATCACTTTGTACTCTGTTACCGCCTCACGAAGCTCGCCGCCATTGTTTGCCGAGCCCTTCGCGCCGTATTCTGCAGACCAAAGAGTGGGGTGGCTCCGCGAGCGGCCGATGGGCCTGTCGATGACACCCTCATCATTCTTCATCACACCATATACAAAAGCGCGGTATGTCTTTTTCATTTGGCGTGTTTTAAATTCTTCTTTGAGATGGAGAAATGTTTCCTGATCTTTCGCCACCACAAGCACGCCGGAAGTCTCACGGTCGAGGCGGTGCACGATACCCGGGCGGAGAATCTCTTCTCCTTGGGGAGTGATGAGTGGCTCTCCCACACCGGCAATCTCGGGATATTTTTCCAGAAGCCAATCGGCAATGGTGTGCTCTGCCTGCCCCGAGCCCTGTCGAGGGGAGCGCCCGTCGCCATGCACCAAAATTCCCGCAGGCTTGTTGAGCGCGAGGATGTACGAATCTTCGTAGATGACTTTTATCTCTCCTGTCATGTACTCACTCTATCACCCCGCGCCAAAAGAAAAAAGAGAAACAAAAAGAACGGCCCCCGAGAGAGCCGTCCTTAGCTAGATCTTTCCGCTAAACTTCGCGTCAGAGCAAAGCGCAGGAGGCAAGTCCGAGCACTGCCGAACGACACATGGTTGCAATGCGACAGTACATTGCCCCCTCAAAGCAGGGATCGTCCGGCGCAAAAAGCTCCAGAAAATCATACCTGATTTCGCACATGGACTCATCTTCCTGCCACCGTATCCCGGAGTTTTGGCGGTAATAATTTGCCGCGGCCATTATGACAAGAGATCTGTCTGCACTAAAACCAGTACCCATTTCCATTACCACCGGAATAAAAAATACACTCGGTGGAAGAAATCGGCGCATGGCTCCAAAGACGGTTACATCTTCGCTAAACATCTCGTACCCGCCCGTCGCCTGGATAGTACCAACGTCCGCACCATACCACTTGCGTATTTTCGCCACTACCGCGTCATCAGCGTTGGACGAATAGTATATTTCGCCTTCCATATAGGGAACCGGCGCGCCGGTGTGAGTATCGATCATAGCTACGCGATCGGCACGCGAAAGAAAACTTTCGCAAATATCTTTTAGAGTATTGATACTCCAACACTCCCCCGGCTGGCCACCGTACAAAAGGCCTTGCGGATTATGATACTGCCCGCCAATGATGGCCTTCGCAAAATCTTTATCCTTTCGGATACGATCTTCGATAGCCTCCGCCGCATCTGCACTCCAACTCTGGGGATACAGCAGGGAGTCGTATTTTGAACAATCCGGTTTCGGAATAAAGCTTTCCGGCAACCCGCCGGCGCGATTTACGTCGATGTTGTCGTGGTCTGTCCGCTCGCCCCACGCTCTGCCCGACGGATTGACGCAGAAGATCATGCACACTCCAACACCCTTCGGAACGCGTGATGTGAATCCATTTTCCAAGAGCTCGATCTGAACCTCGGGACCGTATTCGTTTCCGTGGACGGCGCTACTGAGTACCAAAATATTCTGATCACTCGGCAAATCACCATTTACCGCACCAAAATACACCACGTCCATATACAGCTTCTCGCCGTCCGGGCCAAGACTCGGGCACTCAAACTCCGAGTGTGCAGACACTCCCGCAGATTTTGCCGCTGCCAAAAATCTTGCTCGGTCTCTGATGTAAGAAGACATATCCACCTCCGGGTGGGTGTTTGTAAAAGAAGTCATTTCGTGAGTATTTGGTTCACGAACCCGGTGTTATGATTTAACAGAAAGTCGAAAAAGTCAATAGCTCTCTATTTCCCTCTCCGCCGTTCTCGCCCCGCATATTCTTCCAATATTTTTTCAAATTCTTCTTTCGAAAAATCTGGCCAAAATGTTTCCGTGAAGAAAAGCTCGCTGTACACGCTCTGCCACGGGAGAAAATTTGAGAGCCGCTGCTCCCCTCCGGTGCGGATGATGATATCTGGGTCGGGCATCTCTGCTGTCCAAAGAAATTTTGAAAAATCTTCTTCGGTGAGTTTCTCTACCTCGTCTTTATTTTTTTCGCGCAAAATATTTTTCACCGCCACAAGTATCTCGGGCCGGCCGCCGTATGAAAGTGCCACCCAAAGATTTTTCTTCCCGTCTTTTGTCTCACTCTCCATGCGCTCCATGCCCTCTCCAATATCCGGCGCGAATTTCCCGCGCTCGCCGATAAACCGCACGCGAAGCTCGCGCCTTTTCATCTCTTTAATTTCTTCGGCGATGAGCATCTTTCGGAAAAGATTCATCAGGTAGTTCACTTCTTCTTCTGTCCGTTTCCAATTTTCGGTAGAAAAAGCGTAGATGACGATGTGCTCTACGCCCGCTTCATCTGCCCACTCCATCACGTCTTTGATTTTCTCATATCCGAGAGCGTGGCCCTGAAGCGTGGGGAGTCCGCGCGCTTTCGCCCAGCGCCGATTGCCGTCCATTATTATCCCGATGCATTGCGGAATGTTTTTCATTTAGAAAACAATTTTAAAATCTGTAAATTCTCCCGTCGCAACACCCCACACTACGTTCACATTCTCCACGCGAGAAAGTATTGAACCCTTGTGAAGAAGCACGAGAAATTTTTCGAGATCTTCTCGCTTCCCTTCTGCGACTACCGATACCGATCCATTGGGCATATTTTGCACCGTGCCCACGAGCCCCAGCCTGCGAGCTTTGCGCTGACTAAAATCGCGAAACATGACCATCTGCACGCGACCGGTAATTTTTGCTTCGAGGCGTTCTTGCATGGTCACCTGAATTTGAAATAATAAAAATTTTCAATGTCTGGCCGAGCAGAGCGAGGAGACCCGAGGACTTGAAAATTTTTATTATTTCAAATTCAGGGGTACCTTCACCTACCCTTTCAAACTCTTGAGATACTCCGCAAGCTTCTCCCCCACTTCCGGGTGCTTGAGCCCCATGTGGATTGTCGCCTTGATGAAACTAAATTTATCACCCGTGTCGAGCCACTCACCGTCGAGAAGACAGCCGTAAATTTTCTTGTCCCGAGCGAGCATGGCGTTGAAGGCATCGTCGAGGCCGAGCTCTCCCTCCTTTCCGCTCTTATCCACCTCTTCAAGCATCTCAAAAATTTCCGGAGTGAGGATATACATACCAGGCGCCACGATGTTTGAAGGCGCATCTTCCATCTTCGGCTTTTCGACAAATTTCGTAATCTCGAGATATTTATCATCGATTTTATTTCCTGCGACGACGCCGAATTTCGAAACATCTTCTTTTGGGATCTCGGTCAGCCCGATAATCGGCCCCTGGAATTTTTCGTACGCATCGAGAAGCTGGCGCACCGTAGAAACTTCCGCATCGTAGAGACAGTCGCCGAAGACCACGAGTACCGGCTCGTTGTTGATGAGGTGCGCTGCCTGAAGCAAAGCATCGCCATTGCCGCGTGGAGTTTTTTGCCGCACATAAGAGAAGCGCGCCAAGTTTGGAATATTTTTTACCGAAGCGAGAAGCTCAGTTTTGTTTTTTTGCACGAGCGTATCCTCGAGCTCGTACGAAGTATCGAAGTGGTCTTCGAGCGCGCGTTTGCCACGGCCGGTGATAAAAATGACTTCTTCAATCCCTGCGGCGGCGAGGTCTTCTACTATATATTGCACCACCGGCTTGTCGACGACGGGAAGCATCTCTTTTGGCTGAGCCTTGGTGGCGGGCAAAAAGCGCGTACCGAAGCCGGCCACAGGAAGAATCGCTTTTCGAATTTTTTGTGATTTTTCTGGCATACAATGCTTACTTTAAAAGGTTATTTTAAGATAGTACCCACTATACTCCTTCTCATTAAAAAATAAAGGGCCTCCACGCAAAGCATGAAGACCCCAAAAGACTACTCAAAGATTTGAAATACTACGGCAACGGGCCGAAAGTTTTCGTCGTCCGTGGGAAATCCTGCACGGCACGAAGAATAATTTTCACGCCCGGCTGGCGAGCTCGGATCGAGTACCACACTCCGGGGCGAAATTTCCAATCAGAGAGATCGGTATAGAAAGTCCGCCACCTTCCTTGGTAAGATTCGTACGCCGTGTCTTCGAGAAGGCCCCGATCTACCGCTTCTCGCACGCTCATCGGATTGCTACCCTGGTACACGACCCTCGCCACTGCGAGATTCGCCGGCACTGAAAAGTCGTGCTTGATGTTCGTCCAATCACCGTCCGGAAGAACACCAGACGACCACTCGGAGAGATGATACCGCCCGAGATCTTGCCCCGAGAGAATGTAGAGCCCAGCCACCGCACGCAGAGCATGCACCAAGAGAGCTCCCGCCTCCTGCTCGAGCCCCGCTTCGGTAAGCTGCTGGGGTAGCATGAGCGGCTGTATCTTCTCTCCTGCCCATAGCGGAGGATTGAACGTATGAACGACGTTGTTTACATCGCGGTACGTGGCATTCCCTCTCTTTGAGATTGCATCCGTGCGGACTGCCCAATACTGTGTCGTCTGCGCGGTATACCAGAGGAGCTTGAAGAAATCCGACGGGCTGTGGCCTATACGGCTTACCGGATACACACTGTTCCAATCAAACCTCTCCATGTTTGGAAGCGCATCAACACGATACGCCAGACTGGCGTAATCTTCTCCGTGAATACGGTACAGGAGCTCCGGCAGGCGAGTGAAGAGCTCTTCGTACCAGTCCCTGTTCCCCAAGACATCGTGCCGTACCCCATGCACATGCGCGGGAACTTCCAGATCTTCCACTATATGCGCCACACGCCCGAGCCAATAATACGCTTCGTCGAAGTCGCGCGAGAGAGCAAGCGGGAGAAAGTAATTCGCGTAGAGATCTTCCGCAAGCCGATACGCACTGTCGTAATGCCCGCGATCCGGGGAATTTATGGAAGTGAATGACACACTGATCCCGCGGTTATAGATTCCGTCTTCCATGGCACCGTTGTAATGCACTCCGGCATAGATACAATCAGGACACCAGAAATGCTCAAAGAATCCGTTGCGTCCGCCATTACTGCACACACGCTCGGTAAATCCTCCAAAAAAGACGAGGCACCCGGCTTCGTCCGCACTCCAAGCAAGCGGATTTTTTTCCTGATCTTCTTCGGCGGAACCGGTAATGATATCGTCACGGTTCTCCTTGTCGTACTTGGCAGTAAACATTGCGTCGAATGGGTCGTCGATGTCGTGCCGGATATGGGCGAGCACCGCTTGTGGCACGCCTCTGAGCTTCCTGGCTTCCCTGCTCAAATGCTGATGCGCTGGAGGCTTGTTCACCGTGTAGGTGGGCACGGCCGATTCCGCTTTCTCCACGACTACTGCCGTGAGCAAGACAATGCTCCCGAAGAAGCAGAGCCAGAAGTTGAGACTCCTGAAAAATATCCTCGTTCTCGATTTCATTTCACATTCCTCGTGTGTTGTTTTCGAACCTAAAAAATCAAAGTGCCATTCAAAAAACTTTCGAAAAAGTTCTCCAAAG
>CALMXW010000082.1 GCA_937871115.1 uncultured bacterium | reverse complement strand
CAAGTAGGTAAAGACTTCAGAAAGTTTTCCAGACTCTTCTCCCGACTTCACCATGTTGACGTAAAAATCTGTAAACACGGTGGGGTGTTTGGCGAGGGCGGAAGAAAGCGACGCTCCACTCTGGATATCATCGGCTATTTCGTTGAGCTTTCTCTGGAGTACTGGATTTTCTTCTCCCTCCGCAAGTAAACGGAAGATGCGCAGCGCCGAAACGTGCGAGTCGAAAAGAATAGAAACTTGGCGCGAAAGGATCACGACTTCACGATAGGAAACACGTTCAAAAGCCCCGAGAAGTCTCGTCAACGCAGAGCCTCCCTCTGCAGATACGATAGAAGTGATAATATATCCACGGCGCTGGAGCGACGCAATCGCCACATCGGTATTGATGGCGTCGATGGAGCCTTGCTCTTCCGCTCCACTTTGATTGAGAACTTTGTAATTGAAAAGCATATATTTTTACAAAAATCGCTCCAAGCCCTTTGGGTTATTTGAGAACAGCATCGCATTCTCTGGTGTCACTTCCCCATCGTGCACCAGACCAGCCAAGCAACGATTGAAGTCGATCATTCCAAACTCTGCTCCGGTCTCAATCACTCGAGGAATCTCGTGTGTGCGACGCTCGCGGATAAGGTTTTGCACCGCACTCGTATTGATGAGAAGCTCGTACGCGGGAATTTGCCCCCCGGAAATACGTGGGATGAGACGCTGTGAGAAAACCCCGAGGAGTGATTCGGCCAACTGAACAGAAATTTGATTTTGCTGCTCCGCTGGGAAAGAGTCGATGATACGATCCACGGTTTGCGCCGCGTCGTTGGTATGAAGCGTTGAAAATACGAGGTGCCCGGTCTCCGCGGCAGTAACAGCCGCAGAAATAGTATCTGGCTCACGCATTTCACCAATGAGTACCACGTCCACGTCTTGGCGGAACATTGAGTAGAGCGCGACATGGAAACTCTCGGTATCAGTGCGGATTTCTCGTTGATCAATTATGGATTTTGCGGGCTTGTAGAGATACTCGACTGGATCTTCGATAGTGAGAATGTGCTCGGTGCGACCAGAGTTGATCATCTGTATCATGGCAGCGAGTGTGGTAGATTTTCCTTGTCCGATCGGACCCACCACGAGAAAGAATCCCTGCTTCTTCATGGTAAATGTCTCGAGTATCGGCGGAAGGTTGAGCTCTTCAAGAGAACGGATATACTCCGGGATCAAGCGCATTGCGATGTTTATAACGCCGCGTTGAAAATACGCATTACATCGGAAGCGAGCCTTGCCTCCATAACTGTAGGAAAAGTCGGCTTCAAAATTTTTAAGAAAAGCCTCTTTTTTATCTTCTTCCATAATTATCGAGAGGTACCCAAGCATGTCTTCCTGAGTAACTGGCTCTTTTTTCACAAGTGGAACCAGCTCGCCCACGACACGCACGTATGGGGTGCGCCCTACAGAAAGATGAAGGTCAGACGCTTCTTCGCGTATGACCGTCAAAATAAGATCTTCAAACTCGTGCTTGTAATCAGCCATTCTTTTTTTCTACAATCTCTAATATCTTCTCTACTACCTCCGACGGAGTAGCAGTCGCTTTAATAATGTATCCGTCTGCACCGAGTGCTGTGCCTTTTTCAATGTCCTCTTTCTGTCCCAAGTTGGAAATGACCACAACACAAGAGCTCTCTGCGAGCTTTTTCCCTCGCAGCTCGGCGAGAAATTCGAAGCCATCCATCACCGGCATAACAACGTCTGTCATGATAATGTCTGGAGCAAGTCCATCTTCTATCTTTGTGATCGCATCCATACCGCCGAAGGCAGTGGTGACAGTAAAGCCAGACTGGGAAAACTTCGTTGCATACATATCGAGCAAAAACTTATCATCATCAATGATGAGAATGGAATATTTCGTGTCTTTCTTATTATTTTCTCCCTCTTCCTTTTTCTTTTCGTGTTTTTCTTCGTGCATACGTTTTATTTTACTACAGTTTATTGACCTCTACAAAGGGGATTTTCCCACTAAATGCTTTCATCATTGCATCTTCTCTCATTGTAAGCATGCCTTGTTTGCGCGCAATCTTGTATATTTCTGATTCAATGGGCTTCTTTAATACCACCTCTTGAATTTCGGGGGTTACTTTCATGAGTTCAAACACCGCCATACGCCCCTTTACACCGGTAGAGCAGCCCGGAGCAGGCTGTGCTTCTAAAACATTCTCGGGAATTTCTATCTTCCCTCGAAATTCTTCCGGAAGATCGTTGAGATCTTTATCGATGAGCATTCGTATCGCTGGAGTTACCGGAATAGGCTTCCCTGCCCCGGTGCAAAGCGTCGAGACCAAACGCTGTCCGATAGTGAGGACAAGTGTCGGCGCAATCAGGTACGGATCTACTCCCATGTCGATGAGACGCGTCACGGCTCCCGTAGCGGTGTTGGTGTGCAGCGTTGAAAATACCAGGTGTCCGGTAAGTGCGGCCTGCACGGCAAGCTGTGCGGTTTCTTTATCGCGAATTTCTCCGACCATGATGATGTCTGGATCTTGGCGCAAAATAGATCGAAGTCCGTTAGCAAACGTATAGCCAATCTCGGGGCGGACTTGTGATTGTGTCACGCCAGGAATACTGTACTCCACTGGGTCTTCGAGAGAGATTACATTATCATGGTCACGATCGAGCTCATTCAACATAGCGTACAGTGAGGTAGATTTTCCTGAACCGGTCGGACCCGTGAGAAGGATCATGCCGTACGGGCGGTGAATGGCCTCCTGTACCATCGCGAGATCTTCCTCACGCATGCCGAGCGAAGAGAGTGAGATGACACCCTTTCCGGTATCCAAAATACGCATAACCACCTTTTCTCCATAGTATGCCGGCATAGTGGAGACACGAAGGTCCACCCGGCGCTCTGCTATTCGAGTAGAAAAACGACCATCTTGAGGTTTTCGCTTTTCATCAAGCTTCAAACTCGCGAGAATTTTTATGCGCGATACTATCGCCGAATGTACCGACGGCGGAAGCAAGAGGCTCGTCTGCAATGTCCCATCCACGCGAAAACGAACACGAATTTTTTCTCCCACGTGCTCAATGTGAATGTCCGAAGCATTGCCCTCGATAGCGTGTCGCAGGATGACCGCTACCATCTTGGTCACGGGCGCATCTTCGACAATCGTCTTGCCCTCTTTTGCAAGTGGCGCGTCGAGGTCCTGCACCTCCACTCCGCCAGGCCCTACTTCTTCTTCTTTTTGCTCTTCTCCATTTTGAGTTTCAAAATCTTTTTGAAGATCGGTAAGTGCTTTCCCCACCTCTCCTGTTAAACCACTGTAGTCTTGCAAAATACCTTCAAAATCTTCCTGAGAAATAAGGAAAACTTTGAACGGCATGTTTATTTTCGAAGAAATAAACTGGAGCGCGTCCATGGCCTCGATGTTGTCTGCGTCGACAATACCAACTTCCAGGACGCCGTCAGAAATACCAATAGGAGCAAATTTGTAAAAGCTGGCAGAATCCTCGGGTATGTATTTGAGTATCTCGTGCGGAACATGGCTTCCTCCTATAGCCCGCGTTGGGATATTTAAAAATTCTCCTCGGAGACGAGTGATCTCATCTTTACCAAATCCCTTTTCTAAAAGCACCGCTTCAACATCAGCCTTCTCCCCCGTATCCGACGAGCTGCGCGGATCGTTTTTATCGAGAAGGCCTTTTTGTGCTAAAAAATCGGCAAAACTCATGGGGTGTTTGTTCCGGTTTTTTTGATGTCAGTCTTTCCTTGGATGGTAGGGGCCGCGGAAACATTTATCGGAGCAAACGGATCTTGGCGACCTTTTGGTTCTGGAGTGAGCTCGGTGCTGAAATCAACCAAGTTGGTGAAAAGCGGATCTGAAAAAAGACTGTCGTCGAGTGTCAGGGATTTCAAGTCGTTCAAGAGGGAGAGTATGGCACGACCCTGCTCTGCAGTGACACCATGCTCGGGCTGTGCATTCGCATTCGGATCAGCCGGAGCGGAACCTTCTGTCTGTGCTTGTGCGGAAGATATTGGAGAAAGTGTCGTACTAAAATTACGTGTACCACCATTTGTCACGAAAGCAACAAGAAGCAGGAGAGCGAAGAGAAGAAATGTACGTTTGTGTTTCATATAATTTGTGCGGACTCTACCGGCTTGAGCCAGTAGGTATTTATCTGAAAACTATACTGATAGTCTCCGTCGGCGCCCACCTTTACGTTCAGCCCCGTTATGTCGAGCACTCGGAGATCGTGTTCGAGATCAGACAAGAAAGAAAGAAATCCATCGTAAGAGCCGGACGCTGAGAATGAAATTGGGACCGTGCCGTAGAGTGAAGTATCACCTGGGACTCCTGTATTCGATTGTATTGCCGCCGCCTGGGAAACCTGCACATTGTTGAGGACGAGATTGTGGCGCAAAGCGATGTTATTTATCTCGATGATAAGACGGACATTATCCACATTTGAAGGGAGAAGTTTTTCGAGCTTTCGACGATTGTCGGCAGAGAACGAATTGTATTTCGTGAGCAATTCATCGCGAATACCTTTTACCTTTTCCGTATTATTCAAAGCCTCATCGAAATCGGCCTTCTGGAGCTTGAGCGCGCCGATGTCTGTCCAGGTAGGATCAATAAACATCTTGAATAGGCCGATGGAAGTGACTATGAGAACAGTAGA
>CALMXW010000081.1 GCA_937871115.1 uncultured bacterium | reverse complement strand
CCATGGCATGAGTAACACAACACACGAAACGTACGGGGAGCCAGATTTCCATTCGGACAAAACGGACGAGGAGGTTTTACTTTTGTCCTTGAGGAATCCGTCTTCGTTTGAAGTGCTGGTAGAGCGGTACGAGGATGCATTTCTCCGCAAAGCATTGCATCTTCTCGGCAATAAAGAAGACGCACAAGATGCTGTACAGGAGTCTTTTACAAAAATTTATTTCAATGCGAGTCGGTACAAGAAACAGGAAGGCGCATCATTCAGCTCGTGGGCATATAAAATTCTTGTGAACACCTGCTTTACGCTCTATCAAAAGCGCAAGCGTTCCAGCCGAGGGCGAGTGTTTCTTGAAGAAGAAAATCTCTCCAACCTTGCCGATACAGAAAGTGTACGCTGGAAAGAAGCACAGGAAGAGAGGGGAGAGAAAGAAGATGCGAGAGAGATTATCCTCACCTTCCTTTCGCGCCTTCCCGCTCAAGCGAGCCGTGTCCTCCAGATGCATTTCATTTCTGGCATGAAGCAAAAAGATATTGCTCGCGAAGAAGGGGTAACTGTAGAAGCTATAAAAGTGAGAATATTTCGTGCAAAAAAACAATTAAGAAAATTACACGAAAAAGAAAATATATGAACACCAATAATCACAACGAAACGAGAAGCGAATTTTATGAGAGTGAGCGCATCGCACTCCGCCAGCGTATCATGCGCCGTGTGTATCTCATCTGGTTTGCAAAAAAACTTCTCTATCCCCGGGCAGTAAAAGCATATATCTTTGCCGGGTTCCTTGCAGAAATTCTCGGCACGGTCTCGGTGCGGAATGTTATTGCCAACTCCCCATCATTTTCTGATGTCACACATACCTCGGAGTTTTTTGGAAGCGCATTTGTGAATACAGATATGACAGTGCAGATATCTCTGTTCGCGATAATTTTTATGGCGGCGTGGCTTCTTCACGATATGTTTCTCGAGAAGGAATATGTTTAACCTGATGGTAATACTATTTAAATTTTCAATGTATGGTTGAGAAAAGCGACCCGAGGACTTGGAAATTTAAATAGTATTACCATCAGGAGCACGCTCGCGCCTTGTCTTGG
>CALMXW010000080.1 GCA_937871115.1 uncultured bacterium | reverse complement strand
TGGGTAAAAGGTGGAGAAATTCCGATACTTATCGGCACGCATGCACTCATTTCAAAGTCTGTTGATTTTAAGGATTTGGGGTTAGTCATTATCGATGAGCAGCACCGCTTCGGTACGAACCAAAGAATGAAACTGGCAAAAAAGGATGGCCACGCTCCGCATTACCTCTCAATGACTGCGACTCCCATCCCCCGCACACTCGCACTCACTATCTATGGTGACCTTGATTTAAGTATCATCGATGAAATGCCAGCCGGAAGCAAAAAGGTTATTACAAATATAATTCCAGAAAATAAAAGGCAGGTTGCTTATGATGAAATAAAAAAGGAGCTCGAGAACGGACGCCAGCTATATGTAATCTGCCCCCGTATCAACGAACCCGATCCGGAGCAAGAAAAAGCCATTCTTGCAAAGTCTGTTCTATCTGAAGCTAAAAGATTACAGAAAGATATTTTCCCAAATTACAGAATTGGCGTGATGCATAGCAAAATGACGAAACAAAAAAAGGAAGAAGTAATGGAAGAATTTGTAAATCACGAAATAGATATTCTTGTATCCACTTCAGTTATCGAAGTAGGAGTTTCTGTGGCGAATGCAACGATGATTATTATCGAAGGAGCCGAACGCTTCGGCCTGGCACAGCTCCACCAGCTCCGCGGGCGCGTGATCCGTTCGAACCACCAATCATACTGCTATCTTTTCGCCGATGCGAAGAGCGAGAAGACTATTGAAAGATTGAAGGCTCTTACGAAAGCCGCAAACGGCTTCGAGCTTGCCGAGCTCGACCTCGCCCAGCGTGGTGCCGGACTCTTAGGTGGCGACAAGCAGTGGGGCGTGACAGACCTCGGAATGGAAGCTATCAAGAACATCAAGCTCGTCGAAGCCGCCCGCACCGAGGCTCACAAACTCGTAGACGAAGACACAACCCTTTCCAAATACCCTCTCCTCTCGGAAGCCCTCACCTCAAAAAATTTCGCTCTACACTTCGAGTAAACTTTTCGAAGGCGTAACTTTTCTGGAGGCTTACGGAGGCGGACGCGCCGAGTACGAGACGCTTTTTCAGTAGAAAAAGACGGCGTACTCCAAGAAAAGTTATGCCGAGAT
>CALMXW010000079.1 GCA_937871115.1 uncultured bacterium | reverse complement strand
TCACGAGCGCCTCTATTTATGAACCAGGACATGGAACAGCAATTTCTCGAAAGCTATGAGGCTCATGCAGACCCCCTGTTTCGCTTTGCCCATTTCCAACTCTCAAATAAGGAAGCCGCAAAAGATGTGGTGGCGGATGTTTTCATGAGCACGTGGAAATACCTTTCCGAAGGTGGGACGGTGGAGAATATGAGAGCGTTTCTGTACGCTTCGGTGAGAAATCGAATTATCGACCATCGCCGCAAGAAGAAAGAAGAGTCGCTCGATACTCTCTCTGAAGCGGGCTTTGACCCTCGGGACGAGCATGCTCATGTAAACATTGAGCGGAGCGCCGAGGCTCGGAGGACATTTGATCTCATCCGAGAGATGGACGCGTGGTACCGAGAGCCGATCCTTTTGCGATTTGTAGAAGGGCTTTCGATAAAGGAAATTGCGGAGATACTTGGTGAGAGCGAGAATGTAATCTCTGTTCGCATTCACCGAGGGATAAAGCAGATTCAAAAACAGGTTCACATTTGATAATAAAAAACATGGAAGAAATTTTTAAACAACTTGAACAGAAGCTCGAAGAACACGGAAAAGAAATGCGTGGCGTGTCTCTCTCTGCTTCTGAAAAAAATGATATTCGAGAAAAACTCGAAGTGTTTGTGCACGCACACCCTGTGAATCCAGCTCGCGCAAAAGCACAGCGAAGTCCTCTCTTCTCAAAATCTTTTCTGAAAAAAATTCGTCTTGCCGTGGCTTCTCTCCTCGCGCTTTCTTTGAGTGGTGGAGTTTCTTACGCCGCAGAAGGTGCGCTTCCGGGAGATACTCTCTATCCCGTAAAGACAGATGTGAATGAAAAGGTGCGCGTGTGGGCCGCTGTGTCTGACGAGTCAAAAGCGAAGCTCCAGGCCGAGCTCGCCGAGCGGCGCTTGAGCGAAGCCGAGCAGCTCGCGGTGCAGGGGCGCCTCGACACAGAGACACAGACAGTGCTCGCAGCAAAATTTGAAGAACACGCAAAAGAATCTCAAGCGCATACTGAAAAAGTCGAAGAAGAAAAAGGGGTTCTCCTCGCAGCAAATATTCAGTCTGACTTTGAGGCTGCCTTGGATGCCCACGAGAAGGTGCTCGTGAGACTTGAAGCGAAGCATAATGATGCCACCACAACAGGGAACATCAGCGTCGTACTCTCCAATGTACGTACGCACATGCATAGTATTGCCTATGCTCGTGCTACGACTGAATCAAAAATTCTTGCTCGTGCAGAGAGTGAGGTAAAAATTTCCGCCGAAGATGCAATGAAATCAGCAGAAGAAAAAATCGGGCAGGCAAGAAAACTACCGATAAATGAAAAGAACCATCAAGGTGACAGCGCTCCAAAAACAAAGACGGGGTCCCGTGTTTCGAGTGCGGAGAAAACATTTGAAGAGGCAAAAGCAAAACTCGACGCAGGATCTTCCGGAGATGCATTTTCTCTCTTTATGAAAGCGGGGCGCAAGGCTCAGTCTGCGAAACTTCTCAACAGCGCTTCGAAAGAGTTTAATATTGATGTTGACGACAACCCCGAAGAAGATGTTTCTGAAGATGAAAAAGAAGATATTCTCGCGACATCCACAGCAAGCACGACGCCACTGAAAGAAGACAATAATAAAGGTGAGGGTGATGATGACGGGGAAGTATCAGCAGAGAAGAAAGACCTATAAGAACACCAAAGGCGTGTTGACGAGAGCACCGTTTGACAAGACACGTCCACCAGGCTATTGTTCTAGTTGGTATTTTTAATTGATCGTCGGTCAGGGAGTTAAAAATGAAAGAAATCAGACGTCATGATGTCTGCAATTCTGTGCTCTTGGCCCTTGTCTTTGTTGGCGGGCTACACATTTACGGACTTCTTCACGAAGAGGAGATTGATCTCTATTGGATGAGTTGGGTAATCTCGTATATTTCTCTCGCTGCGGTCGTCTTCTGTCTCGTTTGGATGGTAAACAAAAAGGACACACCCGTTTATGTTGAAAAAATAGCCTCCTTCTCTTCCAGTGTTCTGTTGTTCATTGTAATGACGTACGCTTTTTTTCTCGACGGATATACGGGGCCGTATCTTCTCACTGACGGATCTCGTATTGTGGAAGAGGTGCCGAAAGGCAGAAATTCCGTAACAATCAAGGGCGCTAAACTCAAGGGGTACACCATTGTCCCGTTGGATCAATTTGTCGAGTGTGGGAAAGAGGTAGACGGACAACTCGCTCAAGACGTCCGTGTGTACCTGAGGGCGGTACCAACAAGAGATGTATTTTCTTTCTATCACACTGCAATGCAGGAGTACGAGACTCCAGATAAGCTTTGCCGGAAAATACTTTTTGATTTTGTGTCAGATAAGGAGAGGGCAGTACAAGACGCCGCACAAGGAGAAAGCGGTCCTCTTGCCCGTCGAAAAAAAATTTCCGAACTTGTGCAGGAATATTTTGAAAGCAGACTTGAGAAAAATACGCATGGGGGAGTTGCCTTCAGGACAGCTCTCGTGACCCCCAAATAAGAGCTCCTTTTTGCATCGGCGCGTTGTTGTTCACTCAACAGTGCGCCTTTTGTTTTGTTGACAAAATGCATATTTTGATATATAGTATAGACGGTAATACTTTTGTATGAAAGTATTTTTCTGCACCCTGACACGGAGACTGTAATGGATAATTCCGAAACAAATTGGCTGTATCGCAACCGAGTCAACTTATTGCTGGTTGCTACTGCGACCCTACTGTCGGTGGTCTTTCATTGGTACGAGATGACACATGAGGAAACGGTTATAAAACTCTTTCTCGTTGAATGCTTGGTAGTATTGGCCGCAGTGGTCACCCTGCCTCTAGGAACAACCCTGCTTAGTATTTGGAGTCCATCCCACTCCCACAACATTCTAAAATTCTTGTTCGTGTTATTGATTGTTGAAGGAATAACCTGGGGGTTTTTCCTCGATCTTCACAGGGGACCGTATCTCCTGGCTAAGGGCTCCAAGGTAGAGGGTTTTCTTGGGGAAGGGGAAAGCGTCGTTGCCTTTGAGGGCCATGGTGTGCATGGCTATACTCCGGTGAAACCGAACCAAGTGGCGGTATGCCGGGTGAAAGTCGGGGACACTCTCGTGGTGGTCCAGGTTCACATGGAGGCGGCGCTAACTCGGGAAAATTACCCGAAATATCTTGAGGCCATTCCCCTAAAGACAAACCTACAGAGTCTCTGCGACTCAAGCACAGATTTTTTTCCACAAAAAGAAATTGTGGAAATTCTAAGGAGGCATGTGGATTTTAGGACATATGTCACTCGGGACTGGGAAATCCAGCAGGCGGTCGCTGCGCAAGTCATCCCGTGGCTTGCGGAAAAAACAAAAGGAACGGTGACTTTCTCTGGGGTATCTGTCCCTAGGTAAGGACTCCACCTATCTTGTTCGGCGCGTTGTTGTTCACTCAACAGTGCGCCTTTTGTTTTGGAAATTCTACTCCAGCTCGAGCACTATCGGACAGTGGTCGGAGCCGTAGACTTCGCTCAAGATTTTTGCCGACTTGAGGCGAGGAGTGAGATCACTGCTTGCGAAAAAATAATCGATGCGCCAGCCCACGTTTCTTTCCCGTGCCGCTGTCTTCATATCCCAGTACGTGTACGCATCTTTTTTGTCGGGAAAGAAATGACGGAAGGTGTCGATGAAACCGTGCGCCACCACTTCGTCGATCCACGCGCGCTCTTCAGGAAGAAAGCCGGTGCTCTTTTCGTTTTCTTTCGGGCGTGCGAGATCTACGGCCTCGTGTGCGGTGTTTACATCTCCCCCCCAGATCACGGAGTAGTCGTTCTTTCGAAGCTTGTCGATGTGCGAGAGAAATTCATCGTAAAATTCGAGTTTGTATTTCAGCCGCTCCGGCCCACCCCCGCCGTTTGGAAAATAAATATTGAGAAGCGCGAGTTTGCCGAGAAAGATAGTGGCAATGCGCCCCTCTTCGTGATGCGAGTCGCTCTTGCCGTCTTTCATCTCAAACTGCACTTTGTCGGGGGAAATTTTTGTATAAATCGCGACACCGCTGTAGCCCTTTTTCGTACTCGAAGAAGAAAAGAAAGATTCGTACCCGGGAATGTTTCGCGCTTCATCGGGAAGCTGGTCGGGTTCGCACTTGGTTTCCTGGAGAAAGAGTACATCCGGTGTGTGCTTTTTTACAAACGGCAGGAAGAGCTCTTTACGGTGTACCGCGCGCAAGCCGTTTACGTTCCAAGAGATAAGTTTCATTTCTTCAGCATAGCAGAAAGTGGAGGGAAAAAGCTATCCACAAAGGTGCTTGACGAAAATTGAGCATCGAGTATTATTGTCTGCAATGGGTAAAAAGTACAGCCACCCGAAAGACGCGAAGGGAAATAATTCTTCTCAGTAATAATCCGCTTTGGCGGTTATTTTTTTGCCCAATTTGTTCCTTAACATGATCATATTCAACTGCGGGGTAAGAATATGTGCACAAAACCGTACAGACCACACAGGCCAGACGAGACTGGCAAGGGGAAATGGATGCCCGTGGAGAAGGCTTCGGCTTTTACGTGCGATTACATGGAGATTCCAGGACTGAGAGAAGATCTTGCCGTTCGTGGACTTTCCTGTCTCGGCTCGTGCAATGGGAAATGCCCATGGCGCCAACCCGATGTGGTGGAGATCGCTCGAGAACTGTCAGCTCAACACTATTGGAACACGTACAGAAACAGAGAACCTAAGTCCACGGATGTGACGAGGGATGAGCTTATTGAAGCGGCCTTGCCGTACTTGTCGTTTTGGTGTCGTGTAAAATATTACACCAAACAAAAGACTTTTGTTCTTTGGAACAATATAAAGGCATACCTAAAGAAGCTATCTAAGCCAACCGGAGCGGCCATGGTTAAGGACCGTACCATAGCAACAGTATAATGCTCCAATTTTGAAGTACTCACGCGCCCCAGTGGCGCGTTTTCTTTTTTAACCCCGGCGCTTACCGTGAAAGGCTTTGTGAATTTCACGCAGGCCTTTGTCGGTGACGTGCGTGTAGATTTGCGTTGTGGAAATGTTGGAATGTCCGAGCATGGCTTGCACCGAGCGCAAATCAGCGCCGTTTTGCAGAAGGTCGGTCGCAAAGCTGTGGCGCAAAACGTGTGGCGTGACTTTTGCCGAGATGCCCGCCTTCTTTGCATAAAAGGCCACGATGCGCTCAACACTCCGGCTCGTGAGGCGGAGAGATTTTTGATTTTCCTCTGCTTTTGCTCCGGCTTTGTGGTGCGAAATAAAAAGAGCGTCATCAATATCACCGCGAGCTTTAAGGTAGGCCTTTGCGGCATCTTTTGCTTCGGGAGAAATAAATACCACGCGCACTTTTTCGCCTTTTCCTCGCACCGAAAGCTCGTCGCGTGAAAGGTCGATCTCGCGCGAGAGGGAACAGAGCTCGGAGACGCGAAGCCCGGTAGAAAAGAGTAGCTCGAGGATCGCTTTGTCGCGGAGGTTTTTCAGGTCATCACCCTCGGGCATTTGGAGGAGGCGATCCAGCTCACTTGATGTCATGACGTCGATGTGTCGCTCGGGCACTTTGGCGAGCTCGATGGCCTCGGGTGATGCGCTCTTCACTCCGCGCTTGGCGAGGTATTTGAGGAATGCGCGCAGGGCGATGAGATAATAATTTTGCGTTTTCTTTTTGAGCCACTCGCCCTTTCGTGCTTCTTGGCGATTGAGCCAGAGGCGGTACTCGCGGAGCTTGGTGTCGGTAATATCGGCTGGATCTGAAATTTTTGAGAATTCCAAAAATCGCGAAAGATAGTGGTCGTAATTTTCCACCGTTTTCACGCTCCGGCCTTTTTCAATTTCTACATATTCGAGGAATTGTTGTTTGAGCTCAGGGAGGTTCATGTCATTATATGATACCCGAGGGAGGGATTCCGAAGCATTGACAAAAGCTAATTAAAATGGTAAGCTGTTTCTAGCTGTGGGTAAGAAAATCACCCACGAAGCGAAAATTTCCTTGATTAACAAAAAGACGAGGAGAAGGAAGATGCAAACCGCATGCACTGAATTGCAAACAATCCCAGGACACCTGGATGCATTATTGCTCGGCCCTCTGTTTGATGATTACGATGAAGCCTTCGGGCCTACTCCTCGGGAATTTATTCCCATAGAAGAAGTTCCCTCAAGCTCCGGAGACCCACTTGATCTTCTGGTGCGGTTGGAAGAAGAAGGGGTGGATAATCCTGTTGAGGTTGAGGATGTCGAGACCAGTACTTTTTTCCTCGTCGAGGACCATCGACTCTGGGACATGAATCTTAACGGTGATACCTCTGACCAAGATGGCGCACAGGATAGCGATGATGAGGGGGTCGAAGAACTTATTCCTACGGCCCGTGCACTGCGCTTATCGCCGCGGAGGTTTATGGAGTATCGCCGGGATAACCGCAGGGGCCCTCACGGATCGCGCGAATCGCACGTGCCGGGGCGTTTCCGCCCGAGCCAAAACAGGGAGACGATTCGCCGGCTCTAGTGGGCGATGATATTCACACAGGGGGCTTCGGCTCCCTGTTTTTTGTGTAGTGGTAGCGTAGGGGGATTTTATCAAATCTGTTATTATATTGAATACACAGCGGGGAACTTTTTTATAAACCTAAACACAAAATAATGTCTCGAGAAAAATTGGTAGCGCTTTTTATTGGAATCTTTCTTTTTGGAATCGTTGTTGGGATTAGCATTGTCGCTTTTTCTGGCAATCGCCAGATCAACTTTGGTGGCACGAATGAAGGCGAGGTGGGGGTAGCCTGCACCATGGAGGCCAAGCTCTGCCCAGACGGCTCTTCGGTGGGGAGGCAGGGGCCGAAGTGTGAGTTTGCTCCATGCCCAGGAGGGTAGACTTGCAAAAATATCCTGAATATGCTATATATAATGCATGCTTACGAAAAAGAAAAAGGAAAATATCATCAAAAAACACCAAGTTCACGATAAAGATACCGGCTCTCCAGAGGTCCAGATCGCTGTACTCTCGAAGAGAATTACGGAGCTTACGGACCACTTGAAGGACAATCGAAAGGATACCCACTCTCGAAAAGGTCTCCTCCAGATGGTAAAGGACCGCCGTACTCACATGAAATACCTCGAGAAGAAAGATGTGAAGCGATACGCCGCCCTTACGAAGAAACTTGGTTTGAAGTAGAGAAAAAATTTGCTTCTTTATCCGGGAAGCAAATTTTTTTGAGTAATCTTATTTTTATAACATCTTTTTTCTTTTGTTAGCTTTTTAATAATTTTTATCATTTTTTTATATGGCTGTTATTAAACATCCAAGTCAGCGAGTCGGAGTTTTTATCGACACGCAAAATTTGTACCATAGTGCAAAGAATCTCTATCAATCAAAAGTAAATTTCGGAGCCGTGGTGAAAGAAGCGCTCGGTGCCCGCCAGCTGGTGCGCGCCATCGCCTATGTTATCACCACAGAATCGGGCGAAGAGAAAAACTTTTTTGACGCGCTTACCAAAAACGGCATCGAGACGAAGACGAAAGATCTTCAAATCTTTTTCGGTGGTGCCAAGAAGGCAGACTGGGACGTGGGCCTCGCCGTAGACGCTATCCGCCTCATGTCGAAGCTCGACACGGTGGTGCTCGTCTCCGGTGATGGCGACTTTGTCCCGCTCGTCGAGTATCTCCAGAACAACGGAATACAAGTCGAGGTGGTTTCTTTTGGAAAATCCGCATCACTTAAACTCAAGGAAGAGGCAGATAACTTTTTGGATCTTTGTATTGAACCAAAAAAGTATCTCTTGCGCAGTGGCCGCCCACAGGCCCGCCGGGGTGATACTCGCGGAGAGCAAAAAGAAGTAGTGTAAAATCTCTCACTTATCGTAAACAAGAACCCCGACCATGAGTGGGGGCTTTTGTTTGCATGAGAAATGTGGTACTGTGCGTATGGTTTTTATGGGTATCTTTTCTTTTTTCAAAGGGAGAAATGTAATGTCATGCCAAGAGTGTGTTGAGATTAAAGGAGTCGAGACAGCCGGGTCTGTTCCCGAAGCGGTTCAACTTCTTGAGAAGAGAAAATGTTCCCTGGTCGCGGTGCTTGCATCGCGAAATAATGCGGGTCCGTCGATTGTTTGTTACCGCGAATGTACGCATGCTGACCGAGTGATTCGGGCGGCTTTCCCTGAGGATGATATTCGGTCGAGCGACATAACTGTGGACGGGAGTCTTTGCCGGCAGTACGTTGTGCAATCTGCAAAGTATCTTTCCCTTCAAGGGATTCAGGAGGATCTGAAAAAATATCTCTGACAGCAATTTTAGCTACTTGAAGCCCGCGACTCAAAAGAGTGCGCGGGCTTTTGTTTTTTTTGCTTGCCCTGCTCCTCCCGTCTCTGTTATAGTAACCTCACCGATTATTCATATTCATAATGTATTTGGTATTTGGATCATAGTGTTGAAACGGAAGTCCTTGAGACTTGTTTCAAAACTACAATCTGGAGGCCGCGAAAAAATATGCAGATAAAAGAATATTCTCTCGAAGTGGGTGGACGGCCATTTATCTTTCAGCTTTCTGATCTTGCCGAGCAGGCGAGCGGATCGATTATTGCGCGACATGGCGGGACGACCGTGCTCGCAACCGTAGTGATGTCTTCGAAAACTCGCGACGAGCTCGATTATTTTCCGCTCTCGGTGGATTACGAGGAGCGGTTTTATGCATCGGGGCAAATTCTCGGAAGTCGTTTTATGCGCCGCGAAGGGAGACCATCTGACGAAGCCGTGCTTTCCGGCCGTGTGGTAGACCGCACGATCCGCCCGCTCTTTAGCAAACATCTTCGCAATGAAGTGCAGGTAGTGGTGACGATACTTTCTCTCAGTGAAGACGACCCGGATATTCTCGCGGTGAATGGCGCTTCACTCGCTCTCGCGCTCTCAAACATTCCGTGGGATGGGCCCGTCTCTGCCGTGCGTATCGGCAAACGAAAGGGAAGTGATGAGTTTATTGTGAACCCCTCGTACAAAATGCGCGAGGAAGAAGATTTCGAAATGGATCTCACCGTGTGCGGAAAAGACGGCAAGGTAAACATGATCGAGCTCGGCGGGAAAGATGTGCACGAAGACGTGGCGACGCGTGCTCTCGAATTCGGAATTGCAGAGATCGAGCGCATGCAGGAATTCCAGCGAATGATTGTAAAAGAAAATGGCGCACCAAAGAAACAATTTCCCGCACCACAAATCCCAGAGGAAATGCGAAAATTATTTGCGGACGAAATTTTGCCGGTGCTTGCGGAAGAGATCATGACCGAGGTTGGACGGAGCAGAGAGTACGCCCTCATGGGTACATGGGTGAAGCTCGCAGCAGAAAAATTGCCGGAAATAAAAACCGCATTGGTGAAAGAATATTATGACGACCAGGTGAATGATCTGCTCCACAAGCAAGCGGTAGAAGAAAACAAACGCCCGGGCGGCCGAGCGATGGACGAACTCCGCGAGCTCTACGCGCAAGCGGGTGGTATCTCGCCCATCATTCACGGCACGGGAGTGTTTTATCGAGGGCAGACGCACGTGCTCTCGGCACTCACACTTGGCGGGCCGAACGATTCACAGGTTATCGACGGCATGGAGATCCAGACGAAAAAGCGTTTCATGCATCATTACAACTTCCCGCCATTTTCAAGCGGGGAGACGGGGCGCGTGGGCGGAATGAATCGCCGCATGATCGGACACGGAGCACTCGCGGAAAAAGCAATTTCTGCCATCATTCCACCAAAAGAAGTTTTCCCGTACACGATACGTATTGTTTCCGAAGTGATGTCTTCCAACGGCTCGAGCTCGATGGCTTCCGTGTGTGGCTCGACACTCGCCCTCATGGATGCTGGTGTGCCGATACTTGCACCGGCGGCCGGCATCGCGATGGGGCTTATGTTTCATGATGAAAAGAATTACAAAGTGCTCACAGATATCCAGGGCCCCGAAGATCACCATGGCGATATGGACCTCAAGGTGGCGGGCACGAGCGAGGGCATTACCGCGATCCAGATGGACGTGAAGGTAGACGGCATCCCGATAAAAATCCTCTCGGAAGCGTTCCAGCAGTCGAAACGTGCACGGCTTCAGATTCTCGAGACAATCAAGGGTGCTATTGCTGCACCGCGAGCAGATATTTCGCCGAATGCTCCGAAGATTGTGGTGGTCGCTATCCGCCCCGACCAAATCGGCGGGCTCATCGGGCCCGGCGGAAAGATGGTAAAGAAAATCCGCGAAGAGACAGGGGCAGAGATTGATATCGAAGACGATGGCACGGTGTATATCACGGGCAAGAATGGCTCGGCCGAAGCGGCGAAGAAAATAATAGAAGGCCTCACCCATGAATACAGAGCGGGGGAGCGATTTGAAGGCCCCGTGACACGGCTCATGGAGTTTGGGGCGTTTGTAAAAGTGGGTCCAAATACTGAAGGGCTTGTCCACATTTCCGAAATCGCGCCGTTCCGCGTAGACAAGGTAAGTGATATATTAAAGGAGGGCGATATTGTCCCCGTTGTCGTAAAAGAGATCGACGAAAAAGGACGAGTCAATCTCTCCATCAAGCAGGCAGACCCGACCTATGCGGAAAAACACGGAGGCAAGCCGAGCCTTTCAAACGGCGCACCAAACAATCATGGACAATCTCACTCTCATTCCGAAAAAACCAACTACCGAGGAAGCCACGGAAACGACCGCCGCCCCTTCGACCGCGGGTAATCCGGCTGTCCCAAGCGGAGAAGATTTGCGTGCCGATATTCCCTCACTTCGCACGTTTAAGCAGGATGTAACATCACTCATGCAGAAAGAGAAGACTTCTCTCGTGCAGATCGTCCTCGAAGAACAACGCGCCAAACGTCGGGAGCAGGAAGAAGTCTCTCCTCGAAAGACGAAGAACATTTTCGTTATTTCTCTCTCGGTAATTTTGGTCGCAATAAGCCTCGCGCTCATCTACGCGGTCTTCTTGCGTGGTGCCGTTTCTCCTGATGACAAAGCACTCGAGGCACTCGATCTCCACCCGATGATTCTGGTAGAGAAGAACAAAGAAATATCTATTGATCCTTCCGCTTCAGATCGTCCGGCGCGAGAGGCGATCATAAATCAGATTCAAACCGAAAAGTTGACCCTCGATACCGTCGAATATATTTTCTTCACGGAAAAATCCAGCATTCAAACGAAAGATGGCATCGTGGAGCAGAAAAATGTCGTGGGAGAGGAAAAGCTTTTCAGTTTTATAAACATCGGCATGCCTTCCGTCCTCACTCGTGCGCTCGGGGAGGAGTACATGTTTGGTATTCACTCTTTCAATCAAAACGAGCCGTTTATTATTCTCACGACCAATTATTATGATAATGCTTTCGCGGGAATGCTTGAGTGGGAGAAGCAAATGCCGGATGCTATTCTCGTACTTTTCGGACGGTCAGAAATAGCGAAAGCGCTTGCGGGGCAAAAGTTTGAGGATGCGGTGGTAAAAAATAAAGATGTGCGAGTACTTCGTGGCCTCGACGGCAATCCGGCTCTTCTCTACTCTTTTAAAGACGAACACACGCTC
>CALMXW010000078.1 GCA_937871115.1 uncultured bacterium | reverse complement strand
GCACTCGCGTTTACCAATAAGGTCGGTGCAATCGCGGAAGAGGAGGGACATCATCCCGATATCACTCTTGGATGGGGAAGAGTGGGCATAACGCTCACCACGCACGCTATTGGGGGACTTTCGGAGAATGATTTTATTTTGGCAGCGAAAATAGAAGAGAGCTTATTCTAAAAGAAATTATTAATATTTTTATATAAATGTATGACGCATTATATTTGTACGGGCGGGTGCATGGGGGAGTCGCCAAATCCGGGAGTGTGCCAGTCTACTTCTTGCGAAAAGTACGGACAGCCGCTCGAGGAGTGCGAGTGCGACGATGGCCGCCACCCGGCTCAATATGAAAAGAAAGCCGAGGACGGAGACGCGGAGATGATGTAGACCACTCTATCTTTTTATTCCTCTGAAACCACGTGCGCTGGCGGCGGGCGTATTGCCAGCTTTTGGTTTCTATTTCTTCGAGCATTTTCTCTTTCGAGATTTTATTTTGCAGATAGAGCGCGAGGTATCGGTACTCGAGCCCGAGCTCTTCCATTCGCTTCAACGAAAGCCCTTCGCTGTGGAGGCGTTTTGCTTCGGCGATCATGCCGCGCTTCATGCGGACGAGGAGCCTCACGTGGATATTTTGCTTGAGCTTCGTGTCGGGAAGGTCGAGGCCGATGTACTGCACGTCGTATTTCTTTTCGCCTTGTGAAAGAGCGGGGACTTTGCCGAGGGTTTGTGCAATCTCTATCGCGCGAATGATGCGCCGCGGATTTTTCTGCTCTACACTCTCCGATCTCTCGGGATCGAGCTTTTTGAGCATGGCGAGAAGTTCTACGAGGGATTTCTCGGCGAGCTCTTTTCGAAGCGCGAGATTGGGCGGCACTTCGGGGGTGAGAATATTTTCCGCCACGGCATCGATGTACCAGCCCGTGCCGCCACAAAGGATGGGAAGCTTTCCGCGCGAAAGAATATCCGCGATCGCTTTCTCGGTGAGCTTTTTGTACTGCGCGACGGAAAATTGCCGTTTTGCACTGGCGACATCGAGGAGGTGGTGGGGCACACCCTGCATCTCACGCTTGGTGACTTTGCCCGTGCCGATGTCGAGGCCCGAGTACACTTGGCGTGAGTCGGCAGAAACCACTTCGCCGTTATATTTCCGAGCCATTTGTATAGCCAAAGCAGACTTACCCGTAGCCGTCGGGCCGAGAATGACGAGAAGTTTCGGGAGGGAGGTGTTTATTGGCATAGGGATATAGTATTATATTGTAAACAATCAGTAAAAATATTACTTATATGAACATCGAAACTCAACTCCAAGAAGAAGCTCAAAATGAAGAATTGATCAAACCACTTTTTGTGTACGAGAGCTTCGACGAGCTTCCTGAAGAAATCAAGAAAGAAGTGAGATCAACAAAAGGGGCTCCCATAAGCAGCGAAGGTGATGAAAGTATGGTATACGCTCTTCTTAAAAATAGCGATATGACAGAAGGGCGTGGTAATAACTTTGTTTGGATAATCACAAAGAGCTTGTCTTTAGCTACTGTTATGGCGCAAGGTAATGGTGTAAGTGGCTCTAACTGCGAAATTATACCTCTCGAGTTAAACAAACCACTAGAAAGTGCCTATAAAAGGTTGATAAACTTAGATGCGCGAGTTTAAGGAAGGTAAAAGTTATCCACAGTTTCCTTTACTTTAAAATATGCGCACCGGATGTCAAACTACCGCCCCATTTTAGTTTTTGTTTTGGGGCGATTTTGGTTTTCGGGAGTCAAAAAATTTTTTCTTGGAGTGTGAGAGACGGGGGTGTGGATGGCATGTATCATTGACATTCAAGCACTTTTTATTCATTATGCACATGGCTTGGAACAACGCTCTTTGAGAAACATTTGTTGGAGAGAAGTTACTGCCCGACAATCAGTCCTTAATGAAGGAGGTATAAAATGAAAATTGAAGACTTGAATGAGACTTGTCCTTTTGGGCACAGGTCGACGAGTTATTTTTCGAAACTAGGCCTGGCTCCTAATCTCAAGGACGCCCAAATTGCCAACCGGCTCATCAATGGTATTCTCATGTCGTTTGTGAAGTTTTTAGATCGACACTCCAAGATACATTCTCCCGTCCCTATCGGAATCTATGAGGAATGGGGAAGGAAAAATTATCCACTGAGTGAAACCGCACCACAGTCACTTGCGGACGTTATACCGATTCGGCTGGCCCGATCTGCTGAAATTATCGTTGACGAAATCCGAGCGTCGAATTTCAAAGTAATGCGAACCATCACGCAGTTTCATGATGAGATATTTAAGGAAGAAGGCTCGCACATGAGAACCGCACGGCGGGTCATGGCTTTACTGAAGGATAACTATGTCCGTATTTTCTTCGATGATCCTTTTGTAGAAATTTTTACACTTGAGGATATTCTCGGGATACAGGTGCGACTTTGTGAAATTATACAATTGTTTCTAGAGGAAAATCCTGAGCTAAGAGGTGGGAGAATCGCATTCAGCGAAGTAGCTCTTTGGGACGAAGAGCCCAACGAGATGGTTCCTTCGACAAGACTCTTGAAAATACTTGTTCACAATTGGGGGAAATATCTTTTGGAAAGATCGAATTCCTCACTTGATGTTATGCTACGGCATGCCGTTTGCAGGGCACTTGAAGATGAAATATATCGACAGGATTTTTTTTGTTCGGATAAACCCCATGCAATGCAACGCATTATATGGGGTTTACAATTTTCCTAGCTTACCTACTTTATTACTTTCGCATCAATGAGAGCCTGAAAGTGTACAGGATTGTTGGTCCTTAAATATTCAACAACCTTTCCTCGTACCATGCTGTGGGTATTAATGCTGTGCTTCTCTGCAAATTTAATAATAGAATGTGTTACTTCTTGTATCCCGGACTCGTCGTCGGTCATATATTCTATTTCAGCTAGAGTATAACCAAAGTCCATACTATCTAAATCTATTCCGAAACCATCTTTTTGATACTTTTTTCTTGTGGTGGTAATGCTACAAAATGGCGTATAATTATTTTGTAGCAAGAAGTTTGGAAGTCCCTCATTTGATCCAGTATTGAAATATTTCACTATCTCTTTTTCATCTTCTACTTCTCTATACTGGTCTGAAATCCTCCTCTCAATGGATTCATTCATTGGTATTTTTAGTTCAAACTTTCCGTCTCTACTTCGTAGCCAAATATCTTTTTTTGTTAAAGAGAAATTAGTGTCGTCATAGTAAGCATCGGTAAATTTCTTTTCACCTAGAAATGCAGCTCCTTCGACAAGAGCTTTTTCTTGTGTGTCAGTAAGAATAAATTTTTTTTCTATTTCAATCATACATTGTATAGTAATAGAAAAGGACAAAGTGTGTCAAACCTTGTCCTTCAAGCAACTGATTTACTGTGGCTTTACTGCGGCATTTCTTCTTGGAGAATCTTCTGGATAAGAGGCTTGTCCGTCAAGCGAATGATGAATCCGCTTTCTGAAAAAATATCATGAGTGGTGTGGTGTGGCCGTTCTTTGAGAACCAAATTTACACCTTGATCACGGAGTCTCCCTAGCAACCACGGATAGCCAAAGCGCACTGGATAGAGTTCTGCATGATGAAAACCTAAGGCGTCTTCTTTTAGTGGTTTCTTGTCAGCCAACTCTATGAAACTAACGGTACCGTTCTTTATGGGGAGACCTTTGCGGAGCCTCAGATAAGCCACTCGACGTTTGGCCAAGCACACCTGATAAAAGTACAAACTCGGAGGATCAGCTTCCAAAAATATCCTCATCTTGTTGTATTCAGAGGCCGATGCGCACTTAAAACAGATGTGATCAACAACTACTTCTCCCTCAAGTCCATATTTAGTAATGAACTGTTCGCATAATTTCAAATACGGCAGTGACTTTTCAGTAAATTCTTCAAATGAACAAATCATACAAAGGCCTTATAGATTGTGAAAACTTAAGACAAATTCCAGTGCACCGCGCTTACTATAAAGAACCACCCACAGTTTGTCAATAAAAATGGCGAAATATCTTTACTCCACGTACTTATCGTACATGTAAGAAGTACGTAGGTTGCACACACACGAAACATACCACAAAAGTTATCCACAGTTTCCTTTACTTTAAAATATGCGCACCGGATGTCAAACCACCGCCCCATTTTAGTTTTTGTTTTGGGGCGATTTTGGTTTTCGGGAATCAAAAAGTTTTTTCTTGGAGTGTGGGAGACGGGGGTGTTACAATGAAATACGCTTACGAGAGGTATCAGCTAACTGGCATCAAAATATATGTGTGAAGGAAATTGCAAAGGAAACTTTGGGTGGGGGAGTAGCACCGCAAAAATAGGGGCGGATGCCTACGAGCTGGCAGATTTTGAGATCGACGCATTCCACAATGAAGAACTAAAAAAGATCCAACTCTCAGAATACAAAGGGAAATGGGTAGTTTTGTTCTTTTATCCTGCCGACTTTACCTTCATTTGTCCGACAGAGCTCGAGGAGCTGGCACATATGTACGACCAGTTTAAAAATATCGGCGCTGAGATACTTTCTGTTTCTACAGACACAAAATGGACACACAAAGCGTGGCACGATGAGTCTGATGCCGTGAAGAAAATAAAATTCCCAATGCTCGCCGACCCTTCACAGAGATTGTGTGACATGTTTGGTACTCTCATCGAAGAGGGTGACGATGCAGGGCTTTCTCTCCGCGCAACATTCCTCATTGATCCAGAGGGAATCATCAAGGCGATGGAGGTTCATGACAATGGCATCGGCCGAAGTGCGAAGGAGCTTTTCCGAAAGCTTCAGGCCGCGAAATTTGTTTACGAGCATGGCGGAGTGCAGGTGTGTCCGGCGGGGTGGGAGCCAGGAGACGACACCCTCACGCCCGGGCTCAAGTTGGTAGGGAAGATCTAGTTTTTCATTTTAATTATTGTTTCTATTATGCTTACACAGATCAAAAAACGCACCGGAGAAATGGCCGCTTTCGATGAAGCGAAGATTACTCTTGCCTTACGAAAAGCTTTTGAAGAGGTGGGAGTGACGCTTTCGGAAGAAAAACTTTCCGGCATCACCCGAAGTGCGGTGCTTGATCTGGAGAAAAAACTCGGAGAGCGTACTCCGAGTGTGGAGGATGTGCAAGATTTTGTGGAGCGCGCCATCATGGCGGCAGGGTACTTCGAGGTGGCCAAGGCGTACATGATCTATCGCTACGAGCACCAGAAGATTCGCGAGAAGAAAAAAGAAGAAGTGGTGCAGAAGATCGACGAGAGCTCACTCCTTGTCACCAAGCGCTCGGGTAAGAAAGAGCTTTTCCTTCCGGAGAAAATTCGCAAAACGCTTCGTCATCATGTGCGCGAAGAGGGGAGCCCTATCGATGTCGAGATGATTATCAAGCAGGTAAAAATGGAGGTGTACGACGGGGTTGCGACATCCGAGGTTTCGCGCGCACTCGTCATGGTGGTGCGATCGATGATCGAGCGCGACCCTGCCTACTCCAAGCTCGCGGCGCGGCTTCTCCTCGACAAAATCTACAACGACGTTTTCGGCGAGAAGTTTTCGTACGATGATTTACCTGCGCTTCATGCAAAAGTCTTTGTCCGCAACATAGAAGAAGCGGTAAAGAAAGAGCTTTTAGATCCGCGCATGCTCGACTTCGACTTCAAAAAGCTCACCGACCAATTCAACATCGAGAACGATTATCTCTTTGAGTACATGGGGCTCGAGATACTTTCTTCTCGATATTTCATGGAGGATCAGGAAGCGAAGAAGCCTATCGAAACGCCGCAGATGTTTTGGATGCGCATCGCGATGGGGACAGCTATCTTGGAAAAACCAGAAGACAAAGAGCGCGTGGTAGCCGACTTTTATGATGTGCTTTCCAATTTTTATTACACTCCGGGTGGACGTACGCTTTTTGCGGCCGGTGCTCTACGGCCACAGCTTTCTAACTGCTTTTTGAACACGGTACCAGACTCTCTCGACGGGATTTTCAAAGCAATTTCCGACAATGCACAGTATCTCAAATGGTCGGGCGGTACTGGTACCGACTGGACACCACTTCGCTCTACGGGTGCAGCGATCAAGGGTACGGGTGTGAGTAGCCAGGGCATCATTCCATTTCTTAAAGTTGCCAACGACGTGAATGTTGCCATAAACAGAAGCGGCAAGCGCCGTGGTGCCGGATGTATCTACCTCGAGACATGGCACCTCGACATCGAAGATTTTCTCGAGCTTCGCAAGAATACCGGAGATGAGCGCCGCCGTACGCACGACATCAATACCGCCAACTGGATTCCCGATCTTTTCATGAAGCGCGTGAGAGACAACGGGCAGTGGACGCTCTTTTCTCCCGATGAAACCCCCGACCTCCACGAGATTTATGGAAGTAAGTTCGAAAAGCGTTATGAAGAATATGAGAAGATGGCAGACGAAGGAAAAATTCGTCTCTGGAAGCGCATGCCAGCAGGAGATCTCTGGAAAAAAATGCTCGCGATGCTTTTCGAGACCGGACACCCGTGGATTACCTGGAAAGATCCTTCCAACATCAGAAGCCCGCAAGACCATGTCGGTGTCGTGCACAATTCAAACCTCTGTACAGAGATTACTCTCAATACGAGTCCGGATGAGACAGCCGTGTGTACCTTGGGCTCGCTCAATTTTGCAAAATTTGTCCATGATGGAAAGTTTGATATGGAGCTTGTCGGCAAGGTCACCAAGTCTGCTGTCCGCATGCTCGACAATGTTATTGACATCAACTTCTACCCCACAGAAGATGCGAGAAGGGGCAACACACGCCACCGCCCCGTCGGTCTCGGTGTGCGCGGATATCACGACGCGCTCTACATGCTCGATATAAATTTCGACTCACCCGAAGCGGTAGAATTTGCAGACGAATCAATGGAGGTGGTATCGTACCACGCCATTCTCGCATCTTCGGAGCTGGCGAAAGAGCGGGGTACCTACTCGACGTACAAAGGTTCGAAGTGGGATCGCAATCTCTTTCCGCAAGATACGGTGGACATTCTCGAAGCAGAGCGCGGAGAAAAGATTGAAGTAAAACGCGGCGGCAAACTCGACTGGGCTCCGGTGCGCGAGAGCGTGAAAAAATACGGCATGCGAAATTCCAACACCATGGCCATCGCTCCCACAGCAAGCACGGCCAATCTCGTCGGCTGTATTCCGTGCGTCGAGCCGATCTACAAAAATATCTACGTGAAGTCCAATAAAGAAGGTGAGTTCATCGTGGTGAATAAGTATCTCGTGGAAGATCTGAAAAAACTCGGCCTCTGGAATAAGGGCATGCTCAACAAACTCAAATATTACGACGGTAGCGTTGAGCAAATCAGCGAAGTACCGCACGCATTGAAGCAGAAGTATAAAGAGGTGTTTGAGATCAACCCTCGCTGGCTCATCGAAGCCGCCGCTCGCCGCGCCAAATGGATCGACCAATCGCAGTCGCTCAACATCTTTTTCCGAGGGACTTCTGGACGCGATCTGGCCGAAGTATATTTCCACGCATGGAAGATGGGGCTCAAGACTACGTACTACCTTCGTACCCTCGGCGCTTCACAGGTAGAAAAATCTACCGTTTCGACCGCAGAGTTTGGCTCGACTCACATGCGAAATACTTTTTCAGAACAAGCAATGGGAGTACTCCCAGAAGTACGGGAAGTTGCCGTAGAAGAGACCGCCGTAACCTCAACCGTTTATTCTTTTGAAGATTCTTCGAGTGAAGATGAGTCATCTGCAATTTCTGAAGAAGATCTGCGCCTTGCAAGGATTATGGCCGGAGAAGAGGTGGGGCTCTGCGAGTCGTGTGAAGGGTAAAGTAAATTATAAACTTCTAAATTCCAAAGTACTGTTATGCCAATTCAAGTCGGAGCAAAACCTGTCGATATCAACAAGCGTCGCGTCATCAATGGTGCGGATGCTGATGTGATGCAGCTCTACCCCATGAAGCACAAGTTTGCGTGGGAAGCGTACAACACGGGCAATTCCAACCACTGGCTCCCGACGGAGATTTCCATGCAGAAAGACATCGAGCAATGGAAATCAAAGGATGTGCTTTCCGAAGATGAACGCCAGGCATTTGAAACCGTACTTGGATTTTTCACGACCGCCGACTCCATCGCCGCAAACAATGTGGTGCTCGCGCTCTACAAGCATGTGACTTCTCCGGAAGTGCGCATGTATCTCCTCCGCCAAGGATACGAAGAAGCGATTCACACCCATGCCTACCAGTACATCGTGGAATCTCTCGGTATGGACGAAAGTAAAATCTTCAACATGTATCGCGAGATTGAGGCGATCTACAACAAAGACAATCTCGTCCTTTCTTTGAACGAAGGGATATTTGATCCGGCATACAAGACTGGTACCTTTGAAAACGATCAAAAATTCCTCGAAAACTGGGCGGTGTTCGCTCTCATTATGGAAGGCATCTTCTTCTATAGTTCGTTTGCGGTCATGTTTGGCTTCCAGCGTCAAAACAAACTCGTCGGCTCGGCGGAGCAGATCCAGTACATCATGCGCGACGAATCTCAGCACTTGAATTTTGGCATCAATATTGTAAATGCTATCAAAGAAGAGCAGCCTGAGCTTTGGACAAAAGAATTTCAGCAGCACCTCGTAGACCTCGTGAAGCGTGCTGTGGTACTCGAGTACACGTTCGCACAAACGGTTTTCCCGAAAGGAATCTTCGGGATGAACGCCGCTGGCTTCAAGCAGTACATCGAGCACATTGCCGACCGCCGCCTCGAGCGCGTGGGGCTCCCGACACAGTATAATGTAGAAAATCCGTTTCCATGGATGAGCGAGGCTATCGACCTCTCAAAAGAGAAAAACTTTTTTGAAACTCGCGTCACTGAATACAAAGTGGGTGGGCAACTCGAGTGGTAAAATATAAATATTAAAAAAGAATCCCCCGGGCGCGATGCCGGGGGGATTTTCTTGTGTCTCTCCTACTGAGGCGCAAGGACGTGCTTTTCGATGTAGACCTGGGCGGCGGCAAAGCTTGCCGCGAGGGCTGCCAGTGCGAGGAAGAACGGACTAATGAAATAGTGTCCCAAAACATAGGCTTGGAAGACTATTCCAAAGGCCACCAAGCAGTGGACGGCCATCCGAAGTTTTCCGAGCCAGTGTACCGGGGTGATCACATTGTGCAGCTTGTATGCAAGGTACGCCCCAGCGAAGACGTAAGCCTCAATGGCAAGAATAAAGAGGAGGATTATTGCCGTCCTCCAGTCGCTCAGGACGAAAAGGTTTCCAAGCGTTGCAAGGAGGAATACTCTATCGGCGATGGGGTCGAGGGCCTTGCCCCAGTGGCTGTGTTGGTCGAGGACTTTTGCGAGCCAGCCATCAAGCCAGTCGCTCAAGAGGATGAGGAGGACCACCGGAAGTATCCAGTCCGTTTCCCAGTTGAAGGTATACTGGTATACATAGATGAACGAGCCGAAGATTCGACCCAAAGTCACCATATTAGGGATGGTGTAAAACCTGTCGGACACGGTAGCACTTTTTCTGGGAGCGAACAGAGTAGAGGCGAGAGAGAGAATGCTCATATTTGTTCTCCGTAGGTTTGGAATCAAAGAGTCTGCCGAGATTTACAATAGCGTATAATCTTAGTTTTGTCAATGAGTTTTAATGTGCCGGGAGACGGCGAGCCACTCTGCAAAGTTTTAATGTGCCGGGAGAGGGAATCGAACCCTCATGAGTTGCCACACACGATTTTGAGTCGTGCGCGTCTACCAATTCCGCCATCCCGGCTTTTGAATGCTTCTCAAATCTTACGGCACATTGGGAGAAAAAACAATAAACGTGTTTGAGAGTAATGCACAGTGAGTATTGCAATTTTTTTTTTGCGGTGTACCCTGAAAACAGGGGACACAAAGGTGTCTAACATCATGTCGCGATCGCGACGAAGGAGGGTGTCATGAAAAGCGTTGCTCTCGTCATTCATGAAGAAGAATGGCTCTCGCCCGCAAAGGCGATGTCCATCACTGGTGGATGGCTTATTGGGTGGACGGGACTACTCCTGCTTTTAGTACTCGTCTAATTTAACTCACTCGCACAACCAAACCCCGCACGGCTATTCAAAAGTCGCGCGGGGTTTACTTTTTTGCCTGAATTTTAGAGCTATGAAAAAGCCTGTCTGTCAAATTTCCATAATGCAATATTTGTGGTATACTCGGGCTACTTTACAGAATCTACGAATATGGCAAAAGATTATTACAACATTCTCGGCGTTGCAAAAAACGCATCCAAAGACGAAATAAAAACGGCTTTTCGTAAGCTCGCGCACCGCTATCACCCAGACAAAGGCGGCGATGGCAAGCAGTTCAACGAGATCAATGAGGCATATCAGATCCTCACCGACGACCGCAAACGTGCTGAATACGATACGTATGGCAGTACGTTTGGGCAGGGAGCTCCGGGTGGGCACGAGCAAGGCTTTGGCGGTTTTGATTTTTCTGGATTCAACGCACAAGGATTTCAGGACATGGAGTTTGATCTCGGAGATGTGTTTGGTGAATTTTTCGGAGGTCGGGGAGGAAGCCGTGGTGGCAATGGCCAGCGAGTAAAACGCGGACGTGATATTGCTCTCGACCTTGAGCTTCCTTTTGCGGAGTCGATTTTTGGGACAGAAAGAAAGATGCTCATTTCAAAGACTATTGCTTGCGAGGAGTGCAGTGGCTCTGGCGCAAAGCCCGGCTCGACCATGATCTCTTGCGCGACGTGTAACGGAAAGGGAAATATTCACGACACCAAGCGTACACTCTTTGGTGCCTTCAGCACGGTGCGGGAGTGTGATGCCTGTCACGGCAAAGGCGAAGTGCCGAAAGAAAAATGCCACTCTTGTGCAGGCGAAGGCGTGAAGAAGGGAAGGGAGGAGATCCACATCATCGTGCCTCCGGGAATAAAGGATGGAGAAGTGATACGTTTTGCGGGCAAGGGCGAGGCTGCTCCGGGCGGTATTGCGGGTGATCTCTATGCAAAGGTTCATGTCATTGCTCATCCGGTATTCCAGCGCGACGGAAACAATCTTTCCATGGAGCTCAATGTAAAGCTCTCCGACGCACTTCTCGGTGCCGAATACAAAATTTCAACGCTTGATGGAGAAATCAAAGTCGCTATCCCGGAGGGCATCTCTCATGGCGAGATTCTTCGCGTCCGCGGAAAGGGTATTCCTTTCGAAAAGAACAAACGCGGCGACCTTTTCGTAAAAATCGTCATCAAACTTCCGAAGAAACTTTCTAAAGCTGCACGAAAAGCAGTAGAACAACTCAAAGAAGAGGGAGTGTAGAAATAAAAATCGCCCGGACCACCGGGCGATTTTCTGGGTGCTACCCATTAGATACTCTTTCCGCGCTTTCTTATTTGGTCAAGAAAGAAAATTGCACCAGCGAGGATGTCGTCGCCTCCACTACAGTAGGATATTTCTCCGATAGAAATGTCCGGAGTTATTCCCCGTCCGTTAACATCCCTGAGGTTTGGCGTTGTGTAGTGGCTTACGGTGATTTTTATCGCTGATCCATCAGAGAGTTCCTTTGTGCCCTGCATCACCCCTTTTCCATAGGTTG
>CALMXW010000077.1 GCA_937871115.1 uncultured bacterium | reverse complement strand
GATTTCGCGGGATACGAACTTACAATAAAAATCGTCCCCGATGATGGTGTGGACGAAAATTTTGGCACCGGCGCGGTCGGCCTCACTCCCGCTCACAGCCAGACAGACTGGGACATTGCACAGAAAAATAATCTTCCCGTAAAGCAGGTCATCGACGGCTATGCGAAAATAATAGACGGGCCACTTGCCGGAAAGAAAACGCTCGAAGCACGCGAAGCCATCGTGACATGGCTCAAAGACCAGGGGATTTTCGAGAAAGAAGAAGAAATCGCACAAAATATTTCTGTTGCGGAGAGAAGTGGTGGCACTATCGAGCCACTTCCAAAGCTTCAGTGGTTTATCGCGGTCAACAAAGAATTTACCGGAAAAGATGGAAAGAAAACGACGCTCAAAAAACTCATGCGCGAGGCCGTAGAAAGTACAGACATTAAAATTATTCCCGAGCGATTCGAGAAAATTTACTACCACTGGATCGACAACCTCCGCGACTGGTGCATCTCGCGACAAATTTGGTACGGGCATCGCGTGCCGGTGTGGTACCGTTCGACTGACGCTCACGGCAAGTCAAACGGTACCCCGAGCGACAGTCGAGGGGTTGAAGTACATTGCGGTATCGAAGCTCCAGAAGGGACAGGCCCCGCCACCACGGCGGGCAGGTGGGAGCAAGACTCTGACACCCTCGACACCTGGTTTTCTTCTGGGCTGTGGACTTTTTCTACGCTTGGCTGGCCGGACAAAAATGCACCCGACCTGAAAACCTATCACCCAACTACCGTACTCGAAACGGGCTACGACATTCTCTTTTTCTGGGTAGCGCGGATGATTCTCATGAGTGAATATTTCTTGGGCGAAGTACCGTTCAAGACCGTGTACCTCCACGGGCTCGTGCGAGACTCCAAAGGCCGCAAGATGTCAAAATCACTCGGCAATATCGTAGACCCGCTCGACATGATTGCGAAATACGGAGCAGATGCTACCCGCCTCTCCCTTATTGTCGGCGCCCCAGCAGGAAGCGATGTAAATCTTTCCGAAGACAAAATCCGCGGCTATAAAAATTTCGCCAATAAAATCTGGAATGCTTCGCGATTTGTATTGCAAAACTTAGACGGCTTCAGCACTGAAAAAACTCCTGAAATCACAGAACAAGACAAAGAGACCCTCAAAGAGCTCGACGAGACGCTTACTGATGTGACGAAAGATATCGAAGAATATCGTTTCTATCTCGCTGGGGAAAAGTTATACCACTATTTTTGGCACAGTTTTGCTGATAAAATAATAGAGAATGCGAAACCGAGGCTTTTAAATGGCAGTACGGAAGAAAAACTTTCTGCTCAGTATACACTCTTCACCATTCTTTCTTCTTGCATAAAAGCTTTGCACCCGTTCATGCCATTCATTACGGAAGAAATCTGGAGCATGCTCCCGATTGAAGGAAAAGAAATGCTCATCATCGAATCATGGCCGACAGCGAAACATCACTAAACGATACAGAAACAGAACCAGAACCGGAAACTATTACGGATGCTCTTCCGCATGACGGAGCCAAGTATCCTCATTCGCATCACGTAAAAAGAAAACACGTCGGGCTCACCCTCGCCATCCTACTCGCCGTCTCTTTCCTTTCCCTCGCATGGAGAGACACTATCGAGCACTTCATCTGGGCGGCGGTGGCGGGTATGCTTCCCGCTCTTTTTTGGCTCTGGTTTTGGCTCCACGAAGATCGTGTGCACCCTGAGCCCCGAAGAATAATCTTTAAAACATTCTTCTTCGGAGCACTCGCCGTACCAATCGCAATCGTAGCAGAAACCGTGATGTATACCATTGTTTCCTCTCTTTTCGGGTATCAGGTCGGCGGGGATCTTTCTCTTGAAAAATTTCCGCCCCAACTCA
>CALMXW010000076.1 GCA_937871115.1 uncultured bacterium | reverse complement strand
TTTGTGTCCCTCAAAGTCTGCGGCGTAGTGCATATTACCCTGATTGTCGGAAAGATAATAGAGATACGGAGAATCGGTGGGCTCAAGAGCGGCACGGATAGAGTCGAGACCAGGATTTGAAATCGGCGCAGGGGGAAGACCCTTGTTGCGATACGTGTTGTACGGAGATTTAAGGAAGAGATCGTCTTGAGTGAGATCAAATGTGGATTTTCCATTTATCACCAAGAATGTGGCATCCACTTGGAGGGGAATATTTTTTTCGATTCGCTTCCAGAGTATTCCTGCTATCATCCTTCGAGATTCGGGGGTGCTCCCCTCTTCTTCGAGGATTGATCCCATAATAACTGCTTCGTTCCAGGAATGTCCACTTTTTGAAATGAGTGTGGCAAGGTCTTTTGTCTGGACCTCGAAATTTTTTGTCATCTGAGAGATGACCTCCTCGGGCGTAATGAGTGGCGGGAAAAAATATGTATCCGGAAAAAGGTAGCCCTCTTTACTTGCGGAAACACTGAGAAACTCTCCTTCGTTGAACCCAGGAATATTGGCGGCGAGAATTTTTCCTATATCTCCTCTCGTGGAGCCTTCGGGGACGGTTACTTTTATTGCGTTGATTTCGAAGTCTCCCGCGGCAACTCTTTGAGAAAGGGAAAAAATATTCTGTGGCTTGGTAAAAGAATACTGCCCCGCCACCACTTCTCCACGATGAAAGACTCGTGACGCAATTTCAAAAGAAATAGGCGAACGCACAAAGCCTTTTTCGTGCAAAAAATCTGCCGTCTCTCGAAGGGTGACTCCAGCAGGGATTTTTATGGTGCTTCCGAGTGGGAATGAAGATGGCGGAGAGATAAAGAAAAAGTCTATCGTGCCCAGGAGAAAAAGCGCAAAGATAATAATGTAGTGACGGTAAGACATATGGGGGTTTAAATTGGCAGATTGGTCGGGGGCGTGCCCTTATGAGAGCCGATGCGGAGAAGGCCCGGTGTCTGTGCGGCTTTGCTTGGGATATGGAATAATGTGGCAAGCTCTTCGGTGTTTAAGACAAAATATTTTCTTTTGTATGGAATATAAAAATATGATCTTTGGCGATAAGCATCAAACATCTCGCGCTGGTTTTTTGCCACGTTTTTAAATTTGAAAGTAGAAAGATCATAGTCCCACTTTTCAAAAGGATACTCTCCGCTCGTAGCATCTTGATTCTTAAATCCGTTGAGGTGCTGAGTGCTGTACCCTTTCATCATTCCTCGTAATCCGGTGGTGACGGGATTTTTGAAAGCATCGGGCTTTGCAATATAGATAACTCGAATGCCAGTATCGTATCCAAGCTTCGAAATTTTTTTCTCGATAGCCGCCATCGTTTCTTGCTCTTCTTTTGAAGCCTTTCCTTCCCCGACTTTTTCTTTCAATTTTTTCAGGATAACTTTCGCCTCACCTTTCCAGTCGCGTCGACCAAACCAGTCTCCAAACCAGACATCTTTGTTTCGATACGTTTTACTTGAAGCACGAATAATCATCTGCATCCAGAGTTGCTCTTGGGGGCCAATAGAGCCAAAGATTTCGATAATAGTGGTGAGCGGATCAGTCTTAAGCTCCTCTTGGTCTTCGCGCTGTGCTATTTTGTCGAGTTCGTAGTCGACGTAAGTTTTAATGGGATATGCGTCAGGCTTTGAAAGATTATACTCAGTGGCCCAGAGTTTCCACTCCTCGTTGTCTCCGTGATATTCTACGTCGTACACGTAGTCTGGTATCTCGCGAATTTCTACCGAAGGATACTGAGAGTAAATTTGCGCTTCAAGAAAGTTTTTATGCCGTGTTTCGGTGCGGACAAGGAAACGTACTTCACCTCCGATAGAAATTATTTCGAGTGAAGACCAGCGCACTATTTGCCCGAGCCAAATCCTCTCCCAAAAATTCCCCGGGTTTGGTTGATGAAGGGCGGAGAGGACGATCTCCATAGAGAGCGGAGTCTTCTTTGCTTCGGGCGGTGGGGTTATCTCGAGCACCACCCACTGCATCTTCGACATAAAGAGAATCTGGATGTAATTCTTCCAGAGTGACCAGAGTGCGAAGCCCAGAAAGAAAGGAAGGACGTACGGCAAGATGTCGAGAAGAAGGCGGACTGCAAAGAGCACCGCGTCGAGAGACGAAATATTTTCGAAGGAGGAAATATCCGGCATGATTGTATTGTATCGAGAAAGCTCCTCGGCAACAACCGTCGCTACCCACAGGCAAGGGCTCTCGTACTGAGAGCCCTGGGAGCCTTTTGTTTATCCGACGACAGAGTATCGTCCGCGTTCGTCTTTCTTAAAGTGTTTGGTGTTCTGAAGATTGACGACGATGGTGTTTTCTTTTACGTATCGTTCTTTCATGACCCGGTCTACGATTTCTTGTTTTGTCATCGGGCCTTCGCGCTTTAAGAGCTCAGAGATGACATCGCGTACGACGCCGCCCATGTAGCCCCACTCGGAGAGGACATAGAGTCCGCGACCGACGAGGATAAAGCGTGAGTCCTTGATGAGCTCGTTGTGGCAGGTAGCAACGTGAGCTTTCTTCCCAAATACTTCGCTGATGGTCTTGGCGACTTCAGTGAAGTGCATTGGTGAGCCGTGGCGGCGGATGATGAGGAAAGCATAGTCACGGATACCGCGAGCGCTAATATTTGGAGATTCTACGCGACCCCAATCGCCGAGCTTGTTCCGCCCGAGCATCTTTGAGATCTCAAGCCAGCGGCGTACCGTCTCTTCCTTCTTCTGATTTCCTGGTACTTCGAGTTTCTTTACAAAACGTTCGATCATCTCTGACTCAGGCACGAGATCGTTCATGTCGACTTCTTCGTGGAGTGAAAGGAGTGCGTCGTGTACGCGAGCGGCCATCTTGTGGTCAACACTCCAGCGATGTCGGAAGTGATCGTCTTCTTTATGCTTGTTGAAGGCATCGCCGAGTACGAGGTAGAGATGGATGTGATTTTGAGTAGCGCGATCTTTTGCAAAATAGGCGAGGAGATCTTCTTCGGAAACAATGCTTCCGAGAGAAACAACATGCTTGTGAAGCTCTTCAAAAACCGGCTGTGCTGTCTTGAAGGCATCTGATTTCTTGATAGCCGAAATTGCGAAATTTTCGATCTGGCGTACGCGTTCGCGGGTGATGCCGTAGTTCTTTCCGATGGCGTCGAGGGTCTTCCGCTCAGGTACTGGTCCGAGTCCGAATCGCCCAACAATAACTTCCCGTGCTCGCGGTGCGAGTGGGGAAAGGAGCGATTTCGTAATCTGCTTCGGCTTAAATGTGATGTTGCTTCCAGACATATATATTGATTAATATTATAGAGTGTTGTATTACTCTTACCACCTTTGTAGCATATATGTCAAATTCGCGCAAGGGGGTGGGGTCATTCTATAAAAGAAGCCCCGAAGGGCCTATTTTATACCACGATACTGACGAGTTTTCCGGGGATATAAATCACCTTTTGGGGCTCTTTGCTCTCGAGCCACTTCTGCACAGACTCGTTTTCGAGGGCCAATGAGCGCACTTCCCCTTCGTTCGTACCGGCGGGCACTTCGAGGGTGCCACGGAGCTTGCCGTTGACCTGGAGGGCGATGGTCATAGTGGTGGAGATGAGCTTTGATTCGTCCCATTTCGGCCAGGCTTCGAGATGAACAGATTTTTTATTTCCCAAGACAGACCAAAGTTCTTCCGTCATGTGTGGAGCAAACGGCGCGAGGAGTATCAAGAATGTTTCATAGATTTCTTGCGAAAGTATTTCTTCTTTTTCCGCTTCGTTGAGGAAAACCATCATGGTCGAGATGGCCGTGTTGTAGCGCATGTTCTCAATGTCTTCAGATATTTTTTTGATCGTCTGATGAAGTGTCCGCTCCAGATTTTTTGACTCGGGCGCTTTTCTTTTTTTATCTTCAATTTTTAGAGTGAGTTTCCACACTCTTTCCAAGAATCTTCGCGAGCCAATGATACTCTTTTCGTCCCACGCGATGGCTTGGTCAAACGGCCCCATAAACATTTCATACACGCGCAAAGTGTCCGCTCCGTACTCGGCGACGATAGCGTTTGGATTGACCACGTTGCCTTTCGACTTGCTCATCTTCACTCCCCCTTCGGCAAGGATGAGGCCATGTGAGGTTCGCTTTTTATATGGCTCGCTCACCGGCACGACACCGATGTCGAACAAAAATTTATTCCAGAATCTTGAGTACAGGAGGTGAAGCGTCGTGTGCTCCATCCCGCCGTTGTACCAGTCTACTCCCATCCAGTGTTTTAATTTTTCCGGATCTGCTAACGCTTTTTTATTTTTCGGATCAATGTAGCGCAAGAAATACCACGAAGAGCCCGCCCAGTTTGGCATGACATCTGTCTCGCGCTTGGCCGGAGACTTGCACTTCGGGCATTTTACATTTACCCATTTTGAAATGCTGGCAAGTGGCGATTCGCCGGTATCCGTCGGCTGGTAATTTTTTACATTCGGCAACTTCACCGGCAAATCTTTTTCCGGCACCGGCACCCAGTAGCACTTCTCGCAAAAGATCATCGGTATCGGCTCGCCCCAATATCTCTGGCGTGAGAAGACCCAGTCGCGAAGTTTATAAGTAGCCGTCCACTTCCCGCCCACAAAGTCGGTAATCTTTCTCTTCGCTTCTTCAGAATCCATGCCGGAAAATTTTCCAGACGCCGTCAGTATACCCGGCATGTCTTGAACGCCACGAAAGAATTCTTTTTTATCCCAAATATCGTGAAGAATTTTTAGGGTTGTTCCGCCATCGCCAGAGACGACAGGGGTGATTACAAACTTTATTTCTAGCTCAAACTTCTTTGCAAACTCAAAGTCTCGCTCATCATGCGCAGGCACCGCCATGATTGCGCCGGTGCCAACACCACCCAAAACATAATTCACCACCCACACAGGAATTTTCTCCCCATTTGCTGGATTGATGGCAGTAATTTCTGTGTTTACTCCAGTTTTCTCTTTTTCCTGAAAGTCTCGAGCTTTTCTTTCTTTCAGCTCGCTCACAACATATTTTTTTACATCCCCGTTTGCTTCCCAGCCGACATTAAGCCACTCCTGCGCCAGCTCGGGCGAGATGGCGAGAAATGTTGCGCCAAAGATCGTGTCTGGCCGGGTGGTAAAAACTTTTACGGAGTGCTTGCCGTCTTCTTGCCCGGAGATTCCCGAAAGTTTAAAATCTATCTCTGCACCCTCGCTCTTCCCTATCCAATTTCTTTGCTGTATTTTTATTTTCTCCAAATAGTCCACCGTGTCCAAATCGCTCAGCAGTCGGTCGGCATACTTTGTGATGGCGAGCATCCACTGCTCTTTCTCGCGCTTCTCCACTGCTGTTCCACAGCGTTCGCATTTTCCGTCTATCACTTCTTCGTTCGCGAGTCCGATTTTGCAGGAAGGACACCAGCTAATTTCTGTTTTTGTTTTATACGCGAGTCCTTTTTCATACAGCTTGAGGAAGATCCACTGTGTCCATTTGTAATATTCCGGATCGGTGGTGTTTATTTCACGCGACCAGTCAAAAGAAAGCCCGAGTGCCTTAAGCTGTTTGCGGAAGTTGTCGGTATTTTGTTTCGTCACTTTCGCGGGGTGGATCCCGGTCTTGAGCGCATAATTTTCTGTGGGTAAGCCGAAAGCGTCCCAACCTATCGGGTAGAGGACGTTGTATCCCTCCATACGTCGTTTGCGCGAGAGGATGTCGAGAGCGACATAGCTTCGCACGTGGCCGACATGGAGTCCGTCGCCAGAAGGAAATGGAAACTCGACGAGGGTGTAGTATTTCTCTTTTTTTGATGTATCTTGCGCGCGTGAAAGTTTCTCCGCGGCTTTTTTTTCTTGCCATTTCTTCTGCCATTTTCCCTCTATCTTTTTTGGGTCGTATGCTTGCATGGTGATTACACTGTATCACACTCGCACCTTTTTCTTCAAACCCTCTCCGAAGAGCATCGCGGCGAGGAGGCCGGCAAAAAAGAAATATTGAAACGAAAAAAAGTTTGGCGCGGGGATAGCATAGAGTAGGTCAAACAAAAGTCCCGCGAGTGGCGCTTCAAAGAAATATTTGAAATAAAAAATTCCGAAGAGTGCGAGTAAAACAAACATCCACCACGGGAAGAAGAAGACAAAAGCGACGAGGAACGCGACGAAAAGTGGCCGCTGCCAGGTGCTTTTAGTTTGCGGGGTTGTTACGTATCCCAACATAATGGAGTTCAAATGGATTAAAAAATGTTCGCAGGCGGACTTTGAGGAAAGCCTGAGTGGGGTCGTTGCCCACTTCTTCCACCACAGCTACGAGGTACCCGCCTACTCCCGGGAAAGTGGCGACATCCCCTTTTTGCACGTCCGCTTCTTTTGGAAGTTCTGCTTGAAAAGTTCCGCCACCCATCCCTTCGAGTATTGTGGGAATATTTTGCGGGCCGAGGAAGACATCAGTTTTTTCTCCCGCTGTAGAAAAAAGTTTTACCTTCGAAGAAGCGTTGTATGTCTCCTGTACGGTGCCAATGATGACAGGGATTTCTCCGTCTCGGGCATCGATAGCGAGTCTCTCGAAAACAAAGTCTCCTGTCTTCACTCCAAGTTTTGTCCCCGCATCAATGTTGAGTGTGTCGTAGGGAAGGTTGCGAGCGTGAGCGAGCACTCCAGCGAGGAGAATTTTCTCACCTTCTGCCTCTGTACTCCGCCCGAGAATTTTTTTCAGCTCAAGATTTTCTTGCACGAGGGAGTCAAACCCGGAAAGATTTTCTTTCAATGTTGCCACTTGTGACTTCAAGTTTTTGTTCTCACTCTCAAGAGTTTGTTTTGAAGTGAATATGAGAGAAAGCCCACTCGCTTGCTCTTGAAAGAAATTTCCCGTTTTCCAAAATGGAGCGGCAGTACCAGCGACCCCTCCCGAAAGTATGCGAGCTCCCAGGGTGCTCCAAAGAACAAGAAGAAGTACGAGAAGTACTCCACCCGAGATAATAAATTTTTTGCGAGAGTTTCCGGGGCGTTTGTTAAATTTTTGGTGGCGGTTCATCCTCATCGTAGATTAATGCTTCTTTATAGAGATCAAGGCGTTCGAGTACGACACCAGCCCCGCGTGCTACGGCCGTGAGCGGATCATCGGCAATATGGATCGGTATCTTGAGTTCAGATGCGAGCAAAGCGTCGATTCCTCGAAGGAGTGCGCCCCCGCCCACGAGTACAACACCGCGATGCATGATGTCGCCGAGTACTTCGGGTGGCGTGTCTTCCAATACCTCTTTTGCAGACTCGGCAAGCATGGCGATGGAAGGACTGATGGCCTCGCGTATGTCTGCGTCCGTAATAATAACCTCGCGCGGAAGGCCGGTGACCAAGTCGCGTCCGCGGAGAGCCGCTTCGAGTGGGACTTCACTTTTTATTGCAGAACCGAGAGCTACCTTGAGTTGCTCTGCCGTTTTTTCTCCAGTGAGAATTTTAAATTCATTTCGAATGTACGCGATGATGTCGGCGTTGAGCTTGTCGCCCGCGATGCGAAGATTTTTTGACTTCACGATACCACCGAGAGAGATGACAGCGATGTCGGTCGTCCCCCCGCCGATGTCGATGATCATGCTTCCCACCGGATCATTTACTGGAAGGCGGATGCCGATAGCCGCCGCCATGGGCTCTTCTATAATGAAAACTTGTCCGGCGCCAGCAGAAGTCGCCGCGTCGCGCACGGCACGCGTCTCGACATTGGTGATCCCAGACGGAACCCCAATGACCACTCTCGGCCGCCCGACTTTTTTTGAAATTTTATTTGCTTTGTTGATGAAGTACGCGAGCATTTCTTCTGTCACCTCGAAGTCGGAAATGACCCCATCAACGAGTGGCCGGATGACCTGGATATAAGAAGGTGTGCGCCCGGTCATTTCTTTTGCTGATGCGCCTACTGCGACGACTTGTCCGGTTTTCTGATTCACTGCGACGACGGATGGCTCGTTTAAGACGATGCCATGTCCGCGTGCGTATACGAGAGTGTTTGCTGTGCCGAGATCAATCCCGAGCTCATTGGAGAACATTTTTTGAAATTTACTGAGTCCAAACATACTGGGTATAGTATCGGAAAGGGGGTGGTGAGTCAAAAAAGAAAAAACCCACGGTATTGCTACCGTGGGGGTGGTGACTTCGACTAGATCGATGTTATCGTCTCTGCTGGCCCGCCATCATGGGACCCGAAAGGTTTTCCATCACGGCGGCGACTTCCGGGCTCCAACCCTTGCGAAGGGCCGCTCTTTCTTTAGTGAGGCGTTTCCACTCAACTCGGTTGCGCTCGAAACCTTCCTGCTGCTCCTTCGCCAAAAGCTCGTTGAGCCTTTCCTGCAAGCCAGGCACCTGCCAGGCATAGATGTTGCGCTCAAGTATGAAGCGGCGAATCTTTTCCCCAGTGTGCTGCTGTGCGAAGAGGAGGATATCTGCGCACTCTTCTGCTGGGAGAACGGTCCGACGTGGTGCGCATTTTGGTGCGCGCTTTTTTGTTGGGGTTGTTGAAGTTGGGACCAAGACATATGCCTTTCCGTTCCAGAATCCCTCCTTCCCATTCCAGCCCGGCCGGCCGGGAAAGTCCACGAAGGTAATAACGTCGCGATCTTGGAATTTCCGTCCGGTGGGACGGAGTTTGACTCGCGTTGTTTCCGAAGACCCAGTTTTCTGTGTCTCCGTTGTAACATTTGGTGCGTTCAGTCTTGCGACAGAGCCCGAAATGGTCCGGCGTGCGTTGCGAGGGCGACGAAACTGCGGAGCGGTGACTGTGTCCATGACATCTCCATTGATTTGTGGTGTGTGAAAGAGCCCCTTTCCAGACACACAAGTTGTGTGCGTCTGATTCGTTTCATCATATCATATATACACCATTTGTCAATAATGTTTTGCGGTGCACTCTAGAGGATTCGAACCTCTGACCTCTCCCGTGTGAAGGGAGCGCTCTAACCAACTGAGCTAAGAGTGCGATATCTTTTTATTTTTTGATTCTACTTCTTGCTCGACGGAAAAGCAAAAAATTTGTGGTGTCCGAGAAGTATCTGCGCATTTACGTGCTGAAAAAGTTTTCCCCCAAGCTTCTCTTTTTTGTGCGGTGGGCGAACAGAAATTTTTAGTCCGTAGGTGTCGAGAAAATATTTTTTAATTTGTTCTCTGGTAGAAATATTTACTGGCAGGATGAATGGCTCATATTTTTTCGGATTGAGAGAAAAATATTTTTTATGATTTTCATGGAGAGTGAGATGGGTGCGTGTTGGAGAAGCAGAGCGGGAAGTTTGTATACCGAGTCGGTGTCGGAGCCCGCTTGCGGGTAAAGCCGCGAGGGAGGCAAACTTCCCACTCTGCTTTTTAAGTAGTTCTTTGCTCCCCCAGTCCATCACGGCACTATTGAATACACCACTTGGCACACCGCTCTCTTTGAATACTTGCTCCGCTTTCTCTCTCGTGCCGAAAACTTTTTTGAAATTCGTATCAAAGGCAATTTCTGGCTCGCCATATGCGAAAGAGAAAAGAGCAGAGGCAGTGTACTCCCCCACTCCCGGGAGTGCCATGAGCGACTTTTTCTCTCGCGGGAATTTGCCACCATATTTCTCTGTAATTATTTTTGCGGTGGCCAGCATGTTGCGCCCACGAGCATAGTAGCCGAGTCCTTCGTAGTAGGGCAAAAATTCTTCCCAGCTTGTCTCGGCGAGTGTCTGAATGTCTGGAAATCTTTTGAGAAAGTTTTTATAAAATCCTATAACCCGCGCTACTTGCGTCTGCTGGAGCATTACTTCTGAAACCCAAACTTCGTATGCAGAAATGCGTGCTTTCCGCCACGGAAGTCTGCGCTTGTTTTCTTCGTACCAAGGGAGAATTTCGGTGAGAAAAATATTTTTGTTTCGCATGGGGTTTTATTGTACAAAAAAGAGAAACCCTGCGCCATCCATGAGCACAGGGTTTTTAAGGAGAGACCCTAGAGCACTGCGCTACGGGTCTCGTCGATGAGTTGCTTGAGCCACAGCATGTACGGCGTGCCCCCGGTACCTCGAGGATCAGTGGTATGCGCGGCGATATATTCCTTTGCCCAGGTGTAATGCACTTCGCGAAATTGTGCCATGGCTTCCAAGACAGGGTTGTAGGCGTCTCTCGGGGCTGATGCTCGAAAGTTAGGCAAAGCTTCTGCCGCGGCAAGAATCTCTCGGTGCTTCGAGGGCATGTAATTGTGCATGTCCAAGAGATGTTGAGTGAGTCCCGTTTCGGCGTGAGGAATTTTCATGAACGCATCAAGTAGGGGCATGATCGTCGATTGCGCCCCTGTTTCTCCGCGAAAAGTTTGAGGCTGGTCGTCGAAGCACCCTTCGTAGACGATACCATCAAATGGCTTGATGTACTGACGAAACGTTCGGTCGTAGGTTGCTGAGCTCATCTTTTCGGGAATGCGTTCGAGTACGCGCTTCATGTCTAAAACAGCATCTGCGATCTCTTTCAAATTTGCCACCAGGTCTTCCTTCTTTTCGAGGAATTGTTTTATCGCCCGCAATATTCGTGCGCCGATGGCTTCGATCTCGATATGGACGAGGATGAACCAGTGTTCGTCGTACGCGAAGACGAAGTTTTGAATCGTCTCGATGTTGCCGAGAGCTACCGGGCGCAGAGGGTTGATGCGTTTCCAGTTGTACAGCGCGTAGCCGTCGTACGAGAGTATGGGCGGGCGATTGAGCCGACGGCAGATATTTACGAGTGGTATTGCTATCTTTTTTGGCAGAACTTTTACTGGCTCCGCGCCAAGCTGATGGATGTAGCCGGAAGCCAAGAAAGCAAGCCGGATATAGTACAAACGCATAAGGTCGAGATGTATCCGCCGGTCGTATTCCGGGCAAGGAGGTATCTCCATTTTCTCCACTCGTTGTCGAAGGACGCCGTTTTCGAGCAGGCTCGGAAGATCACGCCCAATTTCGTCGAGCGCTGAAATATCCATGTGGGAATGAAACCGGGTGGTGGGATCAGACTCTGGTAAAAACCCGCGAGCGACAAGCCATCGCTGGTTGTGAAAAAGATTGAGGAGGTGCGACATAAGAATATCTCCCAGAAAGCTAAAATCAAAAAGCAAACAGCTTCTTCTGTCACAATAGCACAAAACCCCTTTATGGAAAGAGGTTTTGTGAAAGTAAGAATTGAAGAGGAATGTTATTTCACGCTCTTCAAATATTTTTTGTTGAGGGCGACAGCGCCATATCCGATGCCGATAAAAGCGAAGCCGACGAGGACGAGAGCGAGTGGCCATCCGATGCTTTCAGAAAAGTATTCTGCGGTAATCTTGAAGATGTATCCCATGAGGAAGATTGTCCCAAGGATGAGGTAGGATCGGCTCTTTACCTGAGTGGAGAGAAAGATGATTCCGAGAGCAAGTCCCGGAAAAATTATTTCCCAGAAAATGTTTTGATCGGGTGATGTGCCACCGAGGGCAAAGCTCGCGCCGAGGAAGCTTATGATGCCGACAGAATTCATGATACCGACGAGTGAAGGAGCTCTCTCCCATGCGCGGAAAGAATATCCAAGGAGCATGTAGGCGAGACCCAAGACAAGTATGCGGTAGAGAGAAAAATCATCTCCGAAAATTGTTTGGGTATCTTGGGTAAGATAATCGGTAAAAAGGAAATAGGAAATCGTGCCGAAGAGAACCGAGAGGAAAAGAAAAAGATTTCTTTTGTACACGAGATAGGAAACAACGTAGAAAGCAAAGAGTGCGCTGAAAATGCTCGTAGAGAGCCCGAGAGTTATGTCGATCGCTGCGACATCGAGAGCGACGAAAATACCGCCCGGAATAAGGAGTGCTCCGATGACGTGAAAGCCGATGGCCATGCGCTCGAGATTTTTATACGTCGAGAGAAGTACTCCGGAAACATAGGCAGCGATGCCGACACCGAGCGTGGCGAGGACTTTTGTGGCAGGGCCGAGTGTGTCCCACTTTTCTCCGACAAAAATAGCAATACCGATAAAGACGATGATACCACCGAGATAGTAAAGTATTTCCGAAATATCGAGATGGCGTTTTGCGACAGAGCTTTCGGGTGCCACTTCGGTGACATCGGACATTTCTACCAAGTCTTGGCGCGTGATGATACCTCGCTCAAGAGAGGCGCGTATATTTTTGAGCAGTTCCTGTTTTTCCATAAATTATTTCTGTGTTATCCAGCCAAGAAACCGAAAGTCGAAATATCCGTATGAGCCAGGCTGACTCACGAGGATAAGCTTCGTCGCTTTGCCATGTCCGGAAATGTACCATGATCCATAATCGCGATTGCCGCCGAAGATTTCGGTAAAGATACTGCCGTTGTTGTTTCCTTGTGTAATTTCGAAGCTGTCTTGAGAAACCATGCGCGAGTCGAGGACGAGTTTTTCGGCATCAGCAAAAGTTACCTCACGGCTGGTATTTTGTTTTGTGTCGTAGATATAAAACTTCGCGGTCTCGATAGGCTTTCCTGCTGGCACCACAGTAGGCGCCGTCGGGTCTTTCGGATTTTGCATCGTGGTGGCGACTTCTTGGCGAGTGAGCTTGTCGCCCTCCACACCGTAGTAATATTTCTCCACTCCTGGGGGCGTGTTTACTCCCCCACCCTGTGTCATATAAAGGAAGTCGTATTGCGGTACGGCTCCGCCCCCCATTTGCGGGAGGTAAATACTCACTGCGACGAAAACGATCATAAGCACCGGAAGTGCGAGACCTACTATAAGAGGTATGTTATTTTTCCAATTCATATACTTTTATGATAGCACAAAACGTTATTTTTTACACAAGGGTCGAGTAAGGTGCAAAAGAAAAAGGCGCCGTGCATGTGAATGCCGTGCGCCGACTGCGGGTATGTTTTATTTCAGAGAGTAAGATAAGATCGCAACAATCTTTCCTGATTTCGTACGTAATTCTCTCGTGCATGTGTCATCCTGGGGAAAAGGGAGCTGGTGCGTGGAGCTACTTCCTCCGTGAAAGACAGACAGCCGGAGTTTGTTTCCTGCGCCAGTGCCCTCTTGATATCGGATTTCTGCAGACATCAGATAGTCTGTATGCGTGGTTACAATACTTGTTATGTTGTACTGTCCGCTGTTGACCGCCTGGGAGAGCCCCTCACTCACCTCGCGTTCTCTTTCAGCAGGGTATGCCTTGTTGCTCGTGATGAGGAGCGAAGACGTGTCTTTCTCCCCCACACTCCTATTCAACGAGAAAACATCGCTGGTTGGATACTCGTTGCATCCGATCAGCGTGGCCAGCATGATGAGTGTCAACACTACTCTTTTCTCCATCTTTTTTCTCCAAAATCAAAGTGCCAATTTTCGTCTAGACGTAACGCCCAGATTTCAATGAGTAAAATACCGCGTTTATCTTTCTATGTCAAATGCTTCGGCAAGTTTTTAGAAAGTGAGCTTTTGGTGCGCGTACTTGGAATCGGACCAAGGACCTCTGTCTTATCAGGACAGCGTTCTACCACTGAACTATACGCGCTCTCTACGAAAAAACTATACCAAAAAGCTGGCTCTATCGCAAATGAGTGTTTTTCAGTACAATAAAATAATCGGGAGTGTTTTATCAGCCGAAAGAATTTGTGCAAAATTATGAACATCGTCTATTTCTATAATGAAGAATGGGAGAAGCAATATGTTACAGAAAAGCTCGTCGATGAGAATGTCACCTTTCTCCTCGGCTGTATACAGGATCATCCCGAATACCGAAATGACGATGCGGAAGCTATTGCCATCTTCGTGAATTCTCACGTAGGAAAGGAAGAGATGGATCGTTTCCCGAAACTCAAATTCATCGCGGCACGCTCTACCGGCTTCGACCATATCGACATCGCAGAAGCCACGGCTCGCGGTATCGTCGTCTCCAACGTCCCCACCTATGGCGAAAACACCGTGGCAGAACAAGCCTTCGCACTTCTCCTCACCCTTTCTCGAAAAATTTACGATTCGTATAAGCAAATAGAGCAGGATGGCAATTTCGGCAAAGCGGGACTCACCGGCTTCGACCTCAAGGGGAAAACAATCGGCGTCCTCGGCACGGGGCACATCGGCGCGCATGCAATAAAAATAGCAAAAGGTTTCGAGATGAACGTCATCGCGTACGATGCTTTCGCCAAGCCGGAGCTAGCCACCGAGCTCGGCTTCACCTATGTGTCTTTCGAAGACCTTCTCGTGCAGTCAGATATTATTACGGTGCATGTGCCATACATGAAAGAGACACATCATATGATCAACATGGGGAATGTGGGAAAAATAAAACGTGGTGCGGTACTCATCAACACGGCTCGCGGCGCAGTGGTGGAGACCGATGCTCTCGTACACGCGCTCAAAGACGGCATACTCCTCGGCGCCGGGCTCGATGTGCTCGAAGAAGAAAATTATATGGATGACGAATCACTCCTCTTTTTCCAAGACCACCCCAATGCCGACGCACTCAAGACCGTGCTCGAAAATCACTACTTGATCGAACATCCGCGTGTCATCATCACACCGCACAATGCCTTCAATACTCGCGAGGCCATACAGAGGATCCTCGACACTTCTCTCTCCAACATCAAGAGCTTCGAAGCGGGTACGGCGCAAAATATTGTCGTGAAAAAGTAGCTGGATTTTCCCGCGGCTTTTGCTAGAATATGGCCTGAGCCGTGAGGCATGTAAAATTTTCAATGTCTGGCCGAGCGAAGCGAGGA
>CALMXW010000075.1 GCA_937871115.1 uncultured bacterium | reverse complement strand
TAGATCGGCTCGATGATATTCTCAAAGATGAAACGCTGACAAAAAATATTCTCATCAAGATAGACGTGCAGGGCTTTGAAGACAAAGTTATCGCGGGTGGAAAAAATATTCTTTCGCAGGCCGCCGCTGTCATTATCGAAACGTCATTTCTCCCACTCTACGAAAATCAACCACTCTTTGGCGACATTCACAATGCCCTCCAAGCACTCGGCTTTGTGTACCAGGGCGACATCGGCCGGCACTTTAGCCGCCTCTCAGGAAAACCCATCTACGAAGATTCGCTTTTTCTCAAGAAAGAACTTATTTCAGAATAGTCTCTTTAAAAAACTCCGCGAGGCGTTTTGAGAAAATATGTATGTCGGAATTTTTTACCGCAAACTCTCGCGCGTTTTCGCCGAGGCGTTTGCGAAGTGGGGCATCATTCCAAAGCATGAGAATTTTTTCCCGCAAGTCTTCCGCGCTTCCCTCGTCTGCCAAAAGCCCTGTCTCACCGTGAATGATGTACGACTCCATGGTGAAAGTGCGCGTGGCAATGATCGCCTTTCCCATCATGAGCGCCTCCGATACCGTAGACGAACCCATCGCATCGTTGAGCCCTCGGGAAGTGTCGAGAGGGATGACCACCATCGCCGAACGGTTGTACTCTTCCACCAGCTCACGTGCGGAAAAGCGTTTGAGGGTGACAAATTCTGGGAGTGGCTTCAAGATGTCTATTCGTGAAGAAAGGGTCGTTACTGTCACCGGAATATTGAGCCCTTCGCAAGCACGGAAAAGAGTTTTGTAATCGCGATCCGGATCTGTCCCCACCGCGAGTATCTGAAGCTTCTCCCCTGCCTCATTATCATGTGGAACGAAAAACTTCGGGTCAGTGCCAAATGGGATGAAAACAATTTTCCCATTTGATGCAAGGTGCGGAAATCTTTCTTCGAGTATTTCTTTTTCTCTTTCGGAAAGCGTTACAATACCGTCGGCATGGGCGACAAGATACGCAAAAATTTTCTGCTTCAAAGTTTTTTCATCACCCAAAAATCCCGTGATATTAAAATCATGCATCACCCACTTTGGCGTCGGGATACCGATTTGTTTTAACAATGTGAAAAAAAGCTGCGTACCAAAACCGGTGGAAGTAAAAACAATATCGTAGGAAAAGAATTTCCAAAATACCGTGAGGTGTATCGAGTATGAGGAAAATATTTTCCGGAGTTTTTTTGCAAGCCATGCGGGATATACTTTTTCCGGATCGAGGGATTCTGCCGTGATGCCGTACGGCGCAAGGTGGCACATGCCCCAAAAGCCGGCACCATGCATCTCGCCTTTCCGCACCGCTTCAAGAAGCCATGCGCGGTCGCCGGCGAAAAGATATGTGATTTTAAGTTGTGAGTGTTTATCTTCCATTCCAGAAAAGCATTTTGTAGAAATACGGGAAGAGTGCCTGTGTCATGGCCTGGTGCCCGTATTCATTCATGTGCCCATTACAATTCCAATTTACACAGTCCACATCGTACTGCCGCATGACTTCTTCGGCAAACACCCCATAATCCGGCACAAGGAACTGAATGTGCTCTTTGTTGAAAAATTCTTCAAGCCGTCGATTTGATTCATTTTTTCTCCATTCCTCCATTATCTCTGCTTTTGGAGGGGTGGGAAGGATAACAAGAAAATTACTTCCGTCGGACTCTACTCTATCGCGGAGTCTTTTAAGAAGCTCGAAAGTGAAAGAATAATACTCTGGCGCATCGGTCACCGATCCGCCCTGCACGGTCTTTTCTGAATATTGATTGAGCTCGTAGAGTCCGAGCTTATTTAAGAGGCGTAAGAAATAAATGTTATGTTGCAACTTTCCAAAAATAAGTTTCGGGAGTTGGAACTGAAGAATAAAATCCTTCAGCCCTGGATTGCGCGATACGGCTTCTCCGTAATTTTCCGGATCAAATTGAATTTTATTGAGATTGTCGGAAAAATCATTTTCACTAAACACAACCACCACATATTTCGGGTGATACGGCGCTACAAACTTTTTATACCGCTCGTACTGGAGAAATGTCCCTGTACCACCGACGCCGTAGTTCAACACCTCTACTGGCTTTCTGTCGAGCGGTCGGGCGGCATTGAGTGTTTCCTGTAAGAGAAACGGAAAAGCGTGAAAATAATCGACTTCGATAGATGCCGTAGTGGAGTCTCCGAGGAGTGCGA
>CALMXW010000074.1 GCA_937871115.1 uncultured bacterium | reverse complement strand
TAAAACTTTTTTATTACTAACAAGATTTCTCTATCGTACCACACTTCCAGGAAAGAGTCATTCTCCCTTCTGTATCAAGTTGTTTCCCGTCATGACACCAGGCACCGGGACTCCGAGGAGGGGAAGTACCGTCGGGGCGATATCAGAGAGATTACCCCCTGGCAAAAGTTTTACACCAGGAAGAGTGAGGATGAACGGTACAAGATTTGTGGTGTGCGAAGTGTGCCGCTCGCCCGAGTCTTGATCCAGATTGAGCTCGGCATTGCCATGATCAGCAGTTATGACAGAGACCCCACCTAATTCAGAAACTTTTTGGACCACACGGGAAAGCTGGGTATCGACTTCTTGTACCGCTTCGAGAATAGCTGGTACATTGGCTGTGTGGCCCACCATGTCGGCATTCGCAAAGTTGACGAAAATAAATTCGACTCCGTTTTCGAGCTGCTCGATAGTTTTGTCGGCAATCTGCTCTGCACGCATCTTCGGAGCGAGATCGTGAGTGGGCACATCTTTGCGGCTCTCAACTAAAACATGAGTTTCATTTTCGTGTGGCTTGTCGCGCCCGCCGTTTAAGAAAAACGTCGCGTGTGCGTATTTTTCTGTCTCAGCAATATGTGCCTGGCGCAATCCCGCTTTTGAAATCTCTGCCGCAAGCGTGGTCTCTACTTTTGATTTAGGGAAGGCGACAAGAGTTGGTATCGCATCGTCGTACTCGGTCATCGTCACAAAGAGAAGATCTTTTTGCTGTGAGCGAGCAAGCACTTTTTCGGCGAGCTGCCTCGCACGGTCGGCACGGAAATTGAAAAAGAAAACTCCATCATGCTCCTCTACTTGGTACGCCTTTCCGGACTCATCGAGGAATACGGTGGGTTTTATATGCTCATCCATCTCTCCCGCAGAGTAAAGCTCTTCGTACAACTCTGAAGGTTTCTTCCCTGAAACAGTTTTCGCCCCGCCATGCTCCGGCATGTCGCCAAAGAGAAGGTGCTCAAATTTTCCCACGCGATCCCAATTTTTGTCGCGGTCCATCGCATAAAATCTTCCTGACGCCGTGGCGATAAATCCGACACCCAAGTCGTCGATGAGCGCCTCGAGTCTTCGCAAGCTCTCTGCAGCATCCTGAGGTGGGGTGTCGCGCCCGTCGGTAAATGCGTGCATGACCACCTTTGTAACCCCGGCATCCTTTGCCGCGCGGAGAAATGCGTGGAGATGATCTTCATGGCTGTGCACACCGCCTGGGCTGAGGAGCCCCATCACGTGTAAGAAAGAGTCATGCTTTTTGACATGCTCGAAAAGTTGCAGGAAGGCGGCATTCTTTCCAAATTCGTTATTGCGAATTGCCTTTGCGATTTTCACCAAGTCGGTATCGATGATCACACCGGCGCCGATGGTCATGTGTCCGATTTCGCTGTTGCCCATCTGGCCCGCCGTCAGCCCCACGTTTTCTTCACTCGCATCCAAAATTGTGTGCGGATAGGTAGCGAGCAAGCTGTCGTAAAATGGCGTCGGCGCAGACGCTATGGCATTGTCTTTTGTTTCATCTCGGTGGCCCCAGCCATCGAGCACGACAAGTACTACGGGTTTTTTATTCATACCCAAACAGTGTAGACCTATTGCTGCCAATTTTCAACCGAGAGAAATCTTTACATCGAGAGGATCCACGCCATGAGCATCATCCCCACGAGCTGATAGCTCAACATCACGAAGATTTGTTTTGCCCAGAATTTTCTTTTCGTATTTGCCCACACCACGCAGGCTATCTGTATCGGCGCGATAAATCCGACCCAAATCCAAAATGCAACATGGTAAGCACTGAAAGCGGTAATATAAGGAAGGAGGTTGGCGAAAGAGACAGTCGTAAAGAGAGTGAGTAAAAGCTGAAGCGCATAAAACGGCATCATCTCTTTTTGCATTTTCTGCAATTCTTCTTTTGAAAGCTTGTCACACTCCATGATCTGCATCCACCACTTTCCAAACAAGAGAGGGGAGTACCACAGGGCTCCGAGAATAAACTGAGCAATCGTCGCGACGGCTACTAAGGTATAGTTTACTTCCATAGAAAGTATGATTACTTTAATAAATAAATTTATGCTCTATCATAACCTCCTTTCATCATACCGCAAGAGTACATTCCTCGAAAGGATACA
>CALMXW010000073.1 GCA_937871115.1 uncultured bacterium | reverse complement strand
CCTCGACTGGGCTCGGGGCGGGACCACTCCGTGTGGCCATCGAAAACCAACACCTCTTTTCTTTTGTCCTTTGGGGTCCGCCCGGTGTAGGAAAAACCACCCTCGCCAAGATCTATGCCCATGCGTTACACGTGGAACTTTTCGAACTTTCTGCTGTTTCTGCCGGAAAAGCTGATATACAGAAGATTGTTACACATGTAACAAATAAGCCGAAGATCCTGTTTTTGGACGAAATACACAGATTTAATAAGGCTCAGCAGGATTTTCTGCTCCCCCTCGTCGAAACCGGAAAGCTCGTCCTCATTGGTGCCACGACCGAAAACCCAAGTTTCGAGATTATCTCTCCCCTGCTTTCACGATGCAGGGTCTTTGTCTTAAACCCACTTTCTCCTGAAGAAATGACAGAAGTTATTGCGCGGACAAAGTTACACATGAAACAAGACGCGAAAGACTGGCTTATTGCCATGGCAGATGGTGACGCACGGCAAGCTATCACCATGCTGGAAAATACGAAACAGCTTTATGGGAAAATAACGCTAGAAAACCTTAAAAATACACTTCAAAACAAGTTTTTGCGCTATGATAAAAAGGGTGAGGAACACTACAATATCATCAGTGCTTTTATAAAAAGCATGCGAGCAAGCCAGCCCGATTCGGCTATTTACTATCTGGCGAGAATGCTTGATGCTGGTGAAGACCCGAAATTTATCGCTCGGCGCATGGTCGTTTTTGCCAGTGAAGACATTGGCCTCGCTCAACCCACAGCACTTGTGGTGGCAAATGAAATATTTCGCGCCGTAGAAACCATCGGTTTACCTGAATGTGGGATAAACCTCGCACACGGAGTCGCCTATCTTTCACAGTGCAAAAAAGATCGTTCCGCTTATAATGCTCTCCGATCTGCCCAAAAAGATATTGAAATTCATGGGAATCTCCCCATCCCCATGAAACTCCGCAATGCCCCGACAAAGCTTATGAAAGACTTAAACTACGGAAAAGACTACGAAATGTACACAAAAGAGAGTTTTCTTCCAGAAAAGCTTAAGAATAAGAAATATTTCTAAAAAACCCCAAGATACTTAAAAATTTCAAGTCCTCGGGTCTCCTCGCTTTGCTCGGCCAGACATTGAAATTTTTAAGTATCTTGGGGTTTCCTAAATCACTATATTTTCCAACAGTTTTACCCTTCCCACCCGCTTCTTTTCATCGATAAGGACGGTAATTGCATCCAGTTGCCAATCTGTTTCATGTGGAACTTTTCTCTCAAAAATATAGATTTCTATGGCCCGTGAAAGCCTTTTTAGCTTCCATGGATGAAGATTGTCTTCTGGCCGATACTCGTCTTTAGATTTTCTTCGAGATGTTTCATGCCTGCCTGCCATTGAGGTAGGTGTACCTTCCCTCTTTTCTTCTC
>CALMXW010000072.1 GCA_937871115.1 uncultured bacterium | reverse complement strand
AAAAAAATACACCCGCCCCGCCGAAGCGAGGGGGTGCAGTGACCGAGTCGAGGAATTCAGGCGCACCTCGCCCGCTTTTCTTCAGGAGAAGACACGCCACACTTCATCCGGAGTGCATGAAGCCATGGTATGCGATGCGCGTCTCCATCAATCTGGAGAATATGACCCCTATCCCAGTGTACAAAAACTCCGAGAGAGGAGACCTTGCTTCCGAACCGGTTCTTTATCGCAGCAAAAACCGCTGCTTGCACTTCAGCAAGTTGGCCCTTTTCCTTCCCCTTCGTCGGGGGTGCATACTCTGTCGCCACAAAGCAGGTAATCGCTGAGATTGGGCCATTATTCAAAATTTCCTCTATGTAATAGAAAAGCCCTGGAAGGTTTTCTGCGGTGTGGGCGATTCCTTCTGTACGAACAACGAGGAACTCCCTGCCTTGAGCCCTAACTACGTCTTGGACATGCTCAAGAAAACCGTCCCAACATCCTTCGCGAGGGATAAGTGCCAGTACATTATGACATCTACTCATCAGATATTCCTCTTCTTGGTTGTAAAAAGATCTAAACTTCAGTGCCCGGCTCTACAAAATCCTCCTTCCGAAAAGAACGAAAGAAAATTCAAGTAGTGCGGCCACGCTTTCCACAATATATCACACGAGGATTTCCTGTCAAATGCCCTCTCCGGGCACCAAAAACCCCTGTTTGGGGGGCTTTGGCGAAGTACGGGTTGATTATTTTCTCTTCTTCCTTCGGGAGATAATGAATACGTTTGAATACTTCTTGGAGCGACGAGTCTTCTGCCCCTTTCCTGTCGGCTTGCCCCAGAGGGACTTCGCTCGGCGAGTACCGCGGCCTTGGCGACCTTCACCTCCTCCGTATGGGTGGTCTACTGGGTTCATAGCGGTACCGCGAACAGTCGGTCGGATACCCAGCCAGCGGGTGCGTCCTGCCTTACCCAAGTTGCGAAGTTTGCGTTCGTCGTTAGAAACCTCTCCCACGCAGGCCCAAGCAGTTTCGTGAACCTTTCGGATTTCACTCGACGGCATTTTGAGGTGTACGTACGGAGCGTCTTTTGCGACGATTTCAATATAATTTCCTGCGCTTCGTGCGAGCTTTGATCCACCATTCGGCTTGAGCTCAACATTGTAAACGAAAGTTCCTTGTGGAATTTTTGCGAGTGGAAGGCGGTTGCCCGGCTCGATAGGAGCAGTCTCAGAGACGATGAAAGCACTTCCCTTTTTAAAAGTCTTTGGTGCGAGGACGTATCGCTTTTCGCCGTCTCGATACGTAACGAGAGAGATAAATCCGGATCGAGCTGGATCGTATTCGAGTGTCTCTACACGAGCAGGAATGTCCTTCTTGTTGTAAAGAAAATCAACATCGCGGAAAAGGCGCTTGTGTCCGCCACCTTTGTGACGCACCGTGATGCGACCAAAAGAGTTGCGGCCTACACCTCGCTTACGGCCCTTTACGAGAGCTTTGTGCGGGCGATCGCCAGAAAGCAACTTTCGATAATCGATAGTTTCTGTTTGGCGCAATGATGGTGTCGCTGGATGATACTTTTTCATGTTTTTATACGAATTCTATTTTATCTCCCTTTTTGAGAAATACCATGGCTCTCTTATTTCCTTTTCGTACTCCCGGGCGGCCCTTGCGACGAACATTCTTCACAGCGCCTCGTGCAATGTTTACCTTCACCGGAGTCACTTTGTAGAGCTCTTTGATAGCACAAGTTACGTCCTTCTTGTTTGAGCGAGAAGAGATTTCGAAAGTATAAACGTTGTGCTCGGCGAGCAAAGCCGCCTTCTCTGTCACGCGAGGGTGGAGCAAGACATCAGAATATTGATTTGTTGTGATTTCTTTTGCCATGGTATTTTATTTCATCTTGCTTTCCAAGAATTTAATTCCCTCTTCCGGCTTTGCAAAGACGAAGAACTTCGACTTTGAGAGAGCGAGTGGAGTAATATTGCGAAACTCGCTGACTTCAACACTCGAGATATTTTTAAAACTCTGCTCTGTGGCGCGATCTTTCTTTTCGAGAGCGATGAGGGCAGCATTCTTGCGCTTTGTTGCGAGTGTTTCAAAACCTGTATTCCCTGCGAGAGCCTTGATAACTCCCGTAGCCTCTTTTGTCTTTCGTGCAGAAATTTCGAGAGTATCAACAAAGATAATTTCGTTCTTTCGGAGTTTCTCAGAGAGGATCGTGTAGAGAGCTTTCGCCTTCATCTTGCGATTGATCTTCTGAGAGTAGTCCTTATCCTTGCGTGGGCCATGAGTCACACCTCCTCCTACCCAAAGCGGGGAACGAGTAGAGCCGTGTCGTGCGCGACCAGTACCTTTTTGTTTCCATGGCTTCTTTCCACCTCCGGCTACTTCGCCGCGGCCCTTTGTGTGAGCCACAGGAGTGCGAAGGTTTGCCATCTCGGCAGTAAGTACTTGGTGCACCAAGTCGGCATTCCACTTTACGCCGAAAATATTTTCCGGGAGAGTGACTGCTCCAGATTCTTGGCCTTTTTGATTATAAACAGTAGCTTTCATGATATTGTATGTTCTTTTTAGCCTCGGATTTCAAGAAGTGTTCCTCTTCGGCCTGGTACTGCCCCCGACACATAGAGCAGATTGTTCTCTTTGTCCACCTCAAGTATCTCGAGGCCTTTAACCGTCACTCGGTCTCCACCCAAGCGTCCTGCCATGCGGATACCTTTTGCTACGCGGCCACCGGCTCGTCCTCCTGACCCGCCGATAGAACCCACCTCGCGCTCAGAGTGCTTCTGACCGTGACTTCTTGGGCCTCCATGGAAACCATGGCGCTTCACCGCACCGGCAAAACCCTTTCCTTTTGAGATACCGGAAACTTCGATTGTATCACCTTTTGAAAAGATGCTGACATCCTGCTTGTCTCCTGTGCTTACTGAAGCAACTTCGCCGTCTTTGAGGCGCATTTCGCGCAAATAGCGGAAATTTCCAAGGCCTTTTACGTGCCCACGGACCGGCTTTGGGATATTCTTTTCGTTGCGTTCGCCAGCACCCCACTGTACCGCACTGTAGCGATCTGTCTCCTTTGTCTTCACCTGGATAGCCACCATAGGCGCGGCAGACACAACGGTTGCCGGGTGAACTACGCCTTTCTCATCGAAAAGCTGAGTCATATGTACTTTTGTACCGAGAAAAAATTTCATATATAAACCTTCGGGACAGAATATGCCCCAAAGGGAGCAGAGATTCTGCGGCTAAAATTAAAAGCCCTGTTCGTTATTGAGCTTCCCAATATCCTAGCAGAAAGGCGTTTCCACGTCAAATGCCTTCTAGGGCTCCACTTTCTGGCTGACCACCCACTGCCTTTTTAGCCTCCTGGGTGGATAAAAAGCGCAGGGCGAGACCCGCTGCAAGGCTTGCCATAACCCTTTCTGTCTGGGATAAGAAACTCTTTCCTTCTTGAGGGAGGTGACTCTTTGTCACCTTGGTATTATTAGGTGACGATTCAAAACGATTTACTATTTTTGTCCGAAATTCCTGGAGCTCTTGCACTATTTGAGTACTGCTCTCGAGTCGAAGTAACGCGGGAGCAATATTTGTGAGAAGATCGTGTTTGTGCGGCTGAGTGAGATACGCGACGAGATCTGCTTCAAATTTATCTCCATCTTGTTGCATTCTTGCCGCGTCGAGAAATCCAGCCTGAGAATATTCCCCCTGCTTCACAAAATCTACGAGAGAATCATATGCTTGTTTTCGCAAAGCATGCGCCACGCGTTCGGCAGTGCGAAACATCTCGACATACATCGCTTCTTTTTCTTTATTAAAAAAATATGCCGGCTCTGCGAGACTATCACGATTATCTTCCTTTTTTAGCGAAGGGAGATCTGATGTAGGGGGTGGTACCTCTTTTTCTTCCCATTTCTGTTGTTCTCGGATCCAAAGACGTACGCGGTCTTCAAGCTGCTTTGGGTCATTTCCTTCACGCTCCAAAAGTTTTATTTCTGGCCCAAAACCCTCGGCAACAAGCTCTTCTTTTGAGACGCCGAGTTTTAGTTTCTCTTGTATCTCGCCAAGTTTTGTCATTACTGCCTCGATGGCAAAATCTTCTTCTGGTGGTTTTTCGGATTTAGGTGAAAAAGATTCGAGAGCCATAGGATAAAAGTTATGCCAATAAAGCTATCTTCGCGCGGAGGTCTGTGACAAACACGGCGAGATTTGCTGAATCTTCCTCAAAGAGCCCGAGAAACACTACGAGAAAAAGCTCGCCGCTATTTGTGAGTACATCTTGTAGAAAAACTTTGTCTTCTTGAGAGAGATCAGAGTGGGCGACGATGTCTTCTGATTTCTTCTGCAACACCTCGCTTTCAGTAGTGTTGTCGTTGGTATCCATCAGTATAGTGTACAAACAAAAAGCCGTGCCCACAAGAGACACGGCGACTATTCGGTGAGAATTTCATTTGCCATTCCAGACAAATCTTCTGTTAAGAAATTTATGATCTTTTTCCGAACTCCTCTCACTTCCAGTATATTCACATCTTGTGCAACACCGTGTCCGACACCCGTAACAGAAAGAAAAATCTTCGGGGAAGCCTTGGAACTATCGTAGAGCTCCCGGCCACTCCAAAACGGCACGAGTCCATCTTCTGCTCCGTGGACAACAAGCAATGCCCCTTTATATCCTTCTAGTGCGGAAATATTGTTGTACTCTTCTCCACGGAGTGTCAGATACCAACTACCGAAAAATCTCAGTGGAAACCTCCATGTGTCACTCAGCCGAGCAAATGGCGCGATCAAGATTACCCTCTTGGGTTTTTCTTCACTCAAAAGAAGATACCTGCTCGCAGGGGCGGAGCCAATACTCGTGCCCGCTACCACTTCTACGCTAAGCCCTTGGGATTTTACAAACTCCATCGCATTTTTCATTGCAGAGAGAACACCGGAGCGAGATGGAGAATGCACTGGATCGTTGGCATATCCAGGATACTCTACGAGCAAAAGTGAGTAGTTTGCTTCATCAAATATCTTCTTATAGAAGCCATGGTTACAAGCTGTGCCACCACTTCCATGGAAATAGACAGCAAGCCTTTCCCCGTTCCTTTTGTAATACATCCTCGTTCCCTTATAACGAATCCTTTCTACGTCGTTGCTGGCACACGAATCAAAATCCTCTTGCCCGGGATAATAAATGAACGAGGTGACGGGAAAAATCGAGGCCGTAAAAATGACAAATACCAGAACAACAATCCATTTCCACATGTCTGTCTCCTTTCATTGAGAAATTTCAAGAACTAAAAATATAATGCGCCGATTTTCCACAACTTGCAAGAAGAATAAAAAAAACCGCCTCGAGCACAGAGCCCGAGGACGGAAATGAAACGAGGCTTACCGGCAACCCCAGCGACCACATCCGTGGTACCACTGTCTGTGTGGAGAACCCCAGTAGCGATAAGGCCCATAGTAGGGAGTATAGTAGTAACGAGGACGATAGTACGGATAACCACCATAATATCCACCACCTCCGTAGTAACCACCGCCACCATACCCGTAGCTGTAGCCCGGACTAACATACCCATATCCGACGCACCCACTCAAGAGTACGGCGAGGAACAGCACAAAAAATTTCGTGTTCATAGCAGTCTCCTACTAGGGATAGCCGCCATAGCCATATGGACGGTATCCGCCGTATCCATAACCAGGCTGGTTTATGATGACATTCGGCTGTTGTTGGCGTTGTGGCTTCCCATAATTCGCCATCTTATCAGCCACACAGGCAACGATCCCCGCCTTTGCTTCAGCAGCAAGAGCATTTGCTCCGGCCTTCACGGTTTCCCGAATAGCCTTCTGGGTTTCCGCATCGTTGGGCTCCATCGAAGAAAAACCACGAAGGTCGGCATCGCCGATGGTTTGAGCGGCCCGAGCAGCTGCCTTCTTCTGAGCAAACTCGGCAAGACAAGACGCTTCTGCGCCTTCATACTGTTGTCCGTAAGTACTGCTGCCACCTTGTTGACCAGTGACATCAAACCCGCATTGTCCCGGAGGGCACGGATATCGATACCCACCCGGAAAAGCACATCCCGTCGCACTCAAGCCGAGCGCAACAAGGGTGATAAACACACTCAATATTTTCAAGGTTCTCATTTTCTTACCCTTCCTCCAAATTTGGGTGATTGAAAAAGTTTACTTCATCATACTACAAATCATACAAAAAGTCAACGCACCACCACCCGCCTGATGTAGTACAATATTTGAACTATGCGCACGCCATTCGTACACCTCCACACTCACTCGCACTATTCCCTCTTGGACGGACTCTCCAAGCCGGAGGATCTCATCGCCGCCGCAAAGAAAGACGGCGCGCCCGCGCTCGCGGTGACCGACCACGGCAACATGTACGGTGCTATCGAATTTTATGCCGCGGCAAAAAAAGCCGGAATAAAACCCATCATCGGTGTGGAAGCCTACGTCGCCAACCGTACCCGCTTCGACAAAGAGCCAAACCTCGACAATCGCCGCTACCACATGATCCTCCTCGCGAAAAATCTCGCGGGGTACAAAAATCTTATCAAGATGGTGACGGCTTCGTACCTCGAGGGCTACTATTACAAGCCACGCATGGACAAAGATCTTCTCCGCGAACACAGCGAAGGCATCATCGCGCTTTCAGGATGTTTCGGCTCCGAGCTTTCGCGTGCACTGCGAAGTAAAGACCGAGAAAAAGCGATCGGCATCATTCGCGAGTACCAAGATATTTTCGGCAAGGAAAATTATTTTCTCGAGATCCAGCACAAGCCTGAGATCGAAGGGCACGATGACGTGGAGCGCGAGACCATTGCACTCGGGCGCGAGCTCGGCGTACCACTCGTCGCCACTGCCGATTCGCATTATGTGCATCACGACGACGCAAAGGCTCACGACACCCTGCTCGCCGTACAGTCTACCGGCGGCGGAGATGACCGGCTCATGTTTACGTGCGATGCGAGCTTCATTACCACCGACCAAGCGTACGAACTTTTCGCCGACACTCCGGATGCTATCGAAAACACGATGCGTATTGCCGAGATGTGCGACCTCGAACTCACGCTCGGGAAATTTACGTTTCCAAACTTTCCGCTCGAAGAGGGCGAAACTTCTGACAGCCGCCTCCGCATGCTCGCCCTCGCCGGGATGAAGCGCCGCGGACTCGACGAGAGCAAAGAAGCGCACGAACGGCTCGAGTACGAGCTCGGCATCATCAAGGGCAAAGGGTACGCTTCCTACTTTCTCGTGGTGGAAGACCTCGTCCGTTTTGCGAGCGAACATCATATCCTTACCAATATTCGAGGCTCGGTCGCGGGATCCATCACCACCTACCTTCTCGGCATCACGAAAGTAAATCCGCTTGAATACAACATCCCCTTCGAACGATTTCTCAATCCTGAGCGCCCATCCGCGCCCGATATCGACATGGACTTCGCCGACAATCGCCGCGATGAAGTTATCGAATACGCGCGAGAGAAATATGGATACGACCACGTGGCACAGATCGGAACATTCGGTACCATGATGGCGAAAGGTTCGGTGCGCGACGTAGCCCGCGCGCTCGGATATCCATACACGACCGGCGATCGCATTTCAAAAATGATCCCGATGGGTTCGCAAGGCTTTCCCATGACCATCGACCACGCTATGGAGCTCGTGCCGGAGCTTGCTGAAGCCTACAAGAAAGAACCCGAAACCAAAGAAATTATCGACATCGCAAAAAAACTCGAAGGCTGCGTGCGGCACATTTCCGTACACGCGGCGGGGGTCGTCATCTCTCCTACCCCGCTCTCCGACTGGGCGCCGATACAAAACGATCCGAAGGGTGGAAAACTCATCACACAATACGACATGTACTCCGTGGGTGAAGACGGCGTGGGGCTCACGAAGTTCGACTTCCTCGGCATCCGCAACCTCGCCATCCTCGCAGAAGCAGTGAAGCTCGTAGAAAAATATCACGGGATTAAAGTTGATATTGACGACATCCCTGTCGATGACAAAAAAACTTTCGAGATGCTCGCGCTCGGAAAGACAGAAGGGCTCTTTCAGCTCAACGGCGACGGCATGACCAAATGGCTCGTCGAGCTCAAGCCCACCACCATTCACGACATCAACGCTATGGTCGCGCTCTACCGCCCGGGCCCGATGCAATTTATTCCGGACTATATTAAACGCAAACACGACCCGAGCCTCATTTCTTATCTCGATCCGGCGCTGAAAGATATTCTCGAGCAAACGTACGGCGTGCTCGTGTATCAAGACGACCTCCTCATCATGGCCAACAAGCTCGCGGGCTACACCTGGGGCGAAGTCGACAAATTCCGAAAAGCAGTGGGAAAGAAAATCCCCGCTGAGATGGAAGCGCAGAAGGAAAAGTTTATCAAAGGTTGTGTCACGCACGCCGGGTGGCCACTCCAAAAAGCAAAACAAGTGTGGGAATGGATCGAACCTTTTGCGGCGTATGGTTTCAACAAAGCACACAGCGCGAGCTATGGGTTCCTCGCGTATCAGACCGCATACATGAAGGCCAACTTCCCTTCCGAATATCTCGCCGCCATCATGACGGCTGAAGCGGGCGACGTTGAGAAAGTAGCGGAAATAATTGCCGAATGTAAACGCATGGATATTCCTGTCCTCCCTCCGGATGTAAACGAAAGCATGGGAGACTTTGCGGTGATCAAAGAAGAAAGCAGAAAGAAAAAGGGTGACAAAATTCGTTTCGGGCTCCACTCAGTAAAAAATCTCGGCAACGAAATCGCTGACGCGGTGATAGGAGAACGCGAGAAGAACGGTAGGTACGAATCTTTTACCGATTTCCTCGAGCGAGTGCGTCACAAAAACCTCACAAAGAAATCTCTCGAGGCACTCGTCATGTGCGGGGCGATGGACTCTCTCGGCGAACGCGGGCAGATGATCGGCAATACGGAAGAAGCACTCGAGTACAACCGCGAGCACGCGCGAGAAAAAGACAATGCTCAGGCTTCACTCTTTGGGCTCATGGCAAACACCACTTCTATTCCATCGCTCAAACTCAAGCCCATTACTCCCGCCACGCAAACTCAAAGACTCACGTGGGAAAAAGAGCTTCTCGGCCTCTACATCTCCGGCCACCCGCTCGATAAATTTCGCAACAAGCTCGAAAAGCGCGAATGGGATAATAAAAAGATAAAAGAAAATGCAAAAGACGGCGACATCGTCACGGTCGTCGGCATGGTAGAAGAACTCCGCGAAGTGCTTACGAAAAAGAATGAACGCATGGCATTCCTCAAAATCGGAGATTTCTCCGGCACTATCGAAGTGGTCACCTTCCCGCGCACCTACGAAGCACAGAGAGCATTTTTTGCACCAGAAAAAATCCTCGCCATCCGCGGCAAGTTTTCAAACAGGAACGGCGAACCGAGCGTCATTGGCGAAGCCGTGAAGGAGCTTGATTGAATAATTAGGAGTAAGCGCTTGACTCCGTCTCCGTCTCCGTGTACACTAGGGATACAAATGGCCATGAGGCCAACTGAGAAGCCCCCGTACGGGGGCTTCGTCGGTTTTAGGGCTTCTTTAAAAAACTTACAAGTTTTTCTTTTATCAATTCAAACTGATGCGGAGAAATTTTCCTCACTAAACGGCGAAATCGTCTTACGCTCGTTAATCGGAGTTGGGAAAGTATTACAGTAAATATTTTTCCGTCATGCTCGAGCGCATGATAATAAATCCCCTCTTTCTGTTTTGTACTCATCGGCAAAACCCATGCAACTTTGTTATTAAACTTTTTTACGACCAAAACCGGACGTTCGAAAAGTTCATTCTTTCCATCCTGTTCGTCACCAAGGTTAAAGCCAATGGAGCACCACCAAATCTCCCGTTCATGAAAAGCAAGAGTCTCATGTCCAGACTTTTCAAGACCTTTCTTTTCGGTATTCCAACTATCGAAATCTTTCATGAAGCTACTCTAGCAAATATATATTTTTTCTCAAGACTTCCATACCGGCGAACCGAGCGTCATTGCCGAGGCAGTGAAGAAACTTGACTAAACTTGTGCGTTGCTTGTGCGCTCTTTTTTGAGTATAAATAAAGTGGCCACAAAGTTCTTCTTACAAAAATAATGGGGAGGTAGCATGCGCAAGAGAAACCGCGGGCTCGAGGAACGCTCCGTTAGAAAATTTTTCAGGAGACAAGACCCCACCCTTTCGCAATTTGTCGACCTTGCAGTAAAAACAACACTCAGAAAATGTACTTTCTCTTTTCGTCCAGATGGTACGGCAGAAATTTCCTGCGCGATTTTTGATACAAATCGCCGGCATCTCGAGGAATAGCCTCGCCACAAAACAAAAACAGCCCGTTGCTTCTTGCTCCGGGCTATTTTTTATATTTTAATTTCCCCCACTTCGGCGCATTCTGGATCGTTCGATTTCGCTCAAGCCTTGTTTGCGGAGACGCACAGATTGCGGAGTGACTTCGAGATATTCATCATCAGACATGACTTCGAGCCCGCGCTCAATGGAAAGTGTGTACGGCGGCACGAGGTTGATGGCTTCGTCGGTACCGGAAGCGCGCACGTTGGTGAGCTGTTTTCCTTTTACTGGATTGACCACCATCTCTTCACCCTTGGCAGTGTTGCCGATGACCATGCCTTCGTACACTTCTGTACCCGGGCCAATGTACAGCACTCCGCGCTCTTGGAGATTCCAGAGTGCATATCCTGCCGCCTTGCCCGCAACCATCGAGAGCATGGAGCCAGTCTGGCGCTTTTTGATTTCACCTGCGAATGGGCGGAAGCCGACCACGCGTGTAGCGATAATCCCCTCGCCTTTGGTGTCGATAACAAACTGACTGCGATAGCCGAAGAGTCCGCGTGTTGGGCCTTCGAAAATGAGGCGGACAGAATTTTCATGTGGCTTGAGGTCTTTGAGTATTGCCCCGCGCGCACCGAGCTTCTCCATGACCGGGCCCTGAAATTCGCTCGGGATGTCGATAGTGATTTCTTCAAACGGCTCTTCTTTCACCCCGTTGTTTTCTTTCATGATGACCTGTGGCTGAGAGACCGCGAGCTCATATCCTTCGCGGCGCATGTTTTCGAGCAAGATAGAAATGTGAAGCTCTCCGCGCCCGGAAACTCGGAATCGATCACCTTCGGAAAAATCTACATGAAGTCCGACGTTGACTTCGAGCTCGCGCTCCAAGGGATCGCGAATCTGGCGGCCCGTCACAAACTTCCCTTCGCGGCCAGCAAACGGCGAGCTGTTGACCAGGAAGTGGAGCACGATGGTCGGCTCATCCACTTTAATAGCGGGGAGCGGCTCGGTGCTCGCTTCGGCACACAACGTCTCACCAATAAAGATATCTGGAAGCCCAGCAATCATCGCGATATCTCCCGCTTCGGCTTTGTCGGCATCCACGCGCGACATGCCTTTGAAAGTGTAAATCTTTGTAATGCGGCCCGTGTGTGCCACTCCGTCTTCGCTTTTTGCAATGATCGTATCTCCCACACGCATCACACCGTCGTACACGCGCACGATGGCCATACGCCCGAGGAAGTTGTCGTACGCGAGATTGAATGGCTGTGCACGAAGTGGTTTCGAAACATCAGATTTTGCGGCCGGAACTTTTTCGAGAATAACATCAAGAAGCGGGCTCAAGTCTTTCGACTCATCTTCCAGGTGTCTCTTTGCCACACCCTCGCGACCGATAGCGTACACGACCGTGAAGTCGAGCTGTTCATCATTGGCGCCGAGCTCGAAGAAAAGATCAAAGACTTGATCCACTGTGTTTGCTGGATCGGCTGCTGGTTTGTCGATTTTATTTACCACCACGATAGGCTTGAGCCCGAGCTCGAGAGATTTTTTAAGCACGAAACGCGTCTGCGGCATCGGCCCCTCCTGCGCATCCACGATCAAAAGTACCGAGTCGATAGATCGAAGCACGCGCTCCACCTCAGAGCCGAAGTCGGCGTGCCCCGGAGTGTCTACGATGTTGATCTTCGTATCCTTGTAAAAAGTCGCCGTGTTTTTGGAGTAAATAGTAATACCGCGCTCGCGCTCAAGTGCGTTCGTGTCCATGCTTTCACCCTCGGCGAAAGCACCCGTTTGCCGCATGATAGCATCCGTGAGGGTCGTCTTCCCGTGGTCGACGTGAGCGATAATGGCGATGTTTCTAATTTCCATGGTTTTGAAATGCCTGTATAAAAAAGTCCCGCTTCTAACGAGACTTCCACACTATACACTATTTTGGGAAAGAAAGGAAGGGCTGTGGAATACCATGGCTTTTCTCGAGAAAAATGGTATACTTTGCCTATATGAATACATACATACAAAAAACAGCCCTCTTGGCTCTCGCCCTTACCCCAGCGGCTACATTCGCCCAAGAAGCGGCTCCGAAGCCTATCGTCGGACTCGTGCAAACCTTTGGCGTAGTGGTAAATATGCTCATCCCGATCCTCTCCCTCATCGTCGTGCTCGCTTTCTTTTGGGGCCTTATCCGATTTATCTTTGCCGCCGGTGATAAAGAAAGCTCCGCTGCTGCAAAGAGCATCATGATCCGCGGAATCCTGGGCATGTTTGTGCTCGTCTCCATCTGGGGCATCATCGGATTTATCCAACAGTCGACTGGCACCAACATCGACCCGACAACCATCAACGGAAAATTTCCGGACTTCACTCCAGGTCAAGTAAGCCAATAATCATCTCCTCTCATGAGGCCTATCGGGATTATACTCACCCTCATCATTCTTGCCGGGATTTCCGGTGGTGGATATTTTCTCTGGGCACAGAATAAACACCTCGAGTTTAAAGGGCAAGAACTTTCTCCTCTCTCTCAAGGTGAAATAACAGACGGAGGAACAAATGTATCGAGCACTTCTTCTGCCACGAGCACTGGGCCACGCAAAGATATTTTCTCTTTTCCTGGCGACCCAAACGCCGCGCAGACAGAAAATAGCGCGGTAAAAAAAACTTTGCCAGCATCGGGCGCAGTGACATACACCGCACAAGGCTGGAGCCCGGCAGTCGTGAGTGTACGGCTGGGCGGTGTGGTAACTTTTTCAAACAAAAGCGGACATGACTTCGAACCCGCATTCGATCCCCAATCTGGAAACATGCCCTACCCGGAGTTTGACGCGAAGACTCCCGTTGCTTCCGGCGCTTCTTGGAAATTCACGTTCGACAAAAAAGGTACGTGGGGGTACTCCGACCGCTTGAATCCTTCTCTCGTGGGTGTCATTATAGTCGAGTGACCAGCCCAGAAACAAAAGTCGAACAATTCTTCCGGCTCAACCCTCTCCAGAAAAAGGGGCTGGCAAAACTCGGCATAAAAACTCTTCGCGATCTCCTCTATCACTTCCCTGCCCGCTACAATCATATTGCCGAGATAAAAAACATTTCCGAGCTCCAAGCCGGAGATGAGGCAGTAGTGTACGGAAAAATTTCTTCACTGAAGACAACAAAAGGTTTTCATACCAAAATTCCTTACGCCGAAGCAACGGTCGAAGATCGCACAGGCAAAATTAAAGCCGTCTGGTTTCGCCAACAGTACATTGCAAAAATGTTTCAAGAAGGAGCACTCGTCAAACTCTCAGGCTCGGTGAGCGAGAGGAAAGGTGTGCCATATCTTGCCAACCCAGAAATAGAAAAGAGCGACGACCTCCCTATTGATGGCGGCAACTCACTTTTTTCAAACACCTCTGATTCTCAAGAAGAAGCGTTCGCATTTGCCGTATACCCCGAAAGCCGCGGGATTACGAGCCGATGGTTTTATCATGCGGTAGAAAAAATAATCCGCTCCGGAGGACTCGACACTCTCCCTGATCCCTTCCCCGAAGAAGTGCTTAAAAAATACAACCTCCCCACACGAAAGACAGCGCTCATTTGGATCCATCGCCCGAAAAATGAAAACGATAGCGCCGCAGCAAGAAAGCGTTTTGCTTTTGAAGAAATATTTTTCATACAGCTGACGAGGCAAATGGCACGACGTACGTACGAAGAGTACAACGCCCCCGCCATCCAGCCAGAGGAAGGCACGGTGCAAGAATTCCTTTCGCGATTCCCCTTTTCTCCTACAGAAGCACAGACGCATGCGATACAAGAAATTTTAAAAGATATGGGAAATGAAAAACCGATGCTTCGCCTTCTCGAAGGAGATGTAGGCTCGGGAAAAACTTTTGTCGCCGCAGCTGCTGCCTATGCCACTTTTTCGAGCAGTAAAAAACCAAAGACAAGTTTCCAGACTGCCTACATGGCACCGACGGAAATTCTCGCCAATCAGCACTTCCAATCATTTATAAAATATTTTTCTCACCTTCCGATTACGATTGCGCTCATTACTGGGTCGGGCTGTAAAAAATTTCCATCAAAAGTAAATCCGGAAATCCCTACCGACATCTCGCGCTCTCAGCTTCTCAAGTGGGTCGCCGACGGAAGCATCGACATTCTTTTCGGCACGCACGCTCTGATACAAAAATCCGTCACCTTTCGCTCGCTCGCCCTCGCGGTGATAGACGAACAGCATCGCTTTGGCACCGAGCAACGGGCAAAGCTCGCGCGGAAAAATAATGACAAGAAAACAGGAGCACCGCACCTTCTCTCCATGACAGCGACGCCGATCCCTCGCACCCTCGCACTCACAATATATGGCGACCTCGACCTGACCCTCCTCGACCAAATGCCTGCTGGACGAAAGAATGTCATCACCGAAATCGTCACTCCAGCAAAGCGAAAAGAAATGTACGAACACATGCGGAGCGAAATTCGTGCGGGGCGACAAGCCTACATCATCTGCCCACGCATCGACGAGCCTGATCCGGAAAAAGAGCTCGCGCTCAATGCAAAATCAGTGAAGGAAGAATCTGCCACACTTCAAGAAAATGTTTTTCCAGAATTTAGTCTCGACATCCTTCACGGAAAAATGACTCCGAAAGAAAAAGAATCCGCCATGAAGCGTTTCGAAGACGGCAAGACACACATCCTCGTCGCCACCTCGGTCGTCGAAGTGGGAGTCAACGTGCCCAATGCTACCCTCATCGCCATCGAAGGGGCCGAGCGCTTTGGCCTCGCACAGCTCCACCAGCTCCGAGGCCGCGTCCTCCGAGGTACTCACCAGTCATATTGTTATCTCCTCACCGAGAGCAAGTCTGAGAACACTACCAACCGACTCCGCGCGCTCACAATGGCGAAAAATGGATTCGAACTCGCGGAGATGGACCTCTCGCTCCGAGGTGCAGGCGAGCTTTCGGGGAAACGACAATGGGGAGTCTCCGACCTCGGCATGGAAGCGATACGAAACCTCAAGATGGTGGAAGCCGCACGTACCGAAGCAAAAAAAATTCTCGATGAAGACCCGAGCCTCTCTGTGCATCACGAAATACAAGCAGAACTTGATTCGCGAAAAAATGCGAACCACTTTGAGTAGCGGCTCAACAACCTGGAAACGAAAACTCAAGCGGGTTTCTGTGGAAACATTTTCCAAACAGAGTTGAGGATGACTGAGTCTTTCATTTTTTAGAATCCTGTTGTATAACAAATGTATATATGCAAAGACTTAAAAAACTTAAAAAAGGCGACAAAGTGGCCATCCTCTCACCATCGTTTGCGGCACCAGGGAAATGGCCACACGTGTACGAGCTTGGTCTTGAGCGCATACGTACGGTATTCGGTCTTGAGCCGGTTGAATTTCCAACAACAAAGAAGGTAGGCGCTTCGAAAGATGAGCGTGCCACCGACCTTGTGTCAGCATTCGAGCGCGAGGATATAAAGGCGGTCATTGCAACTTTAGGCGGAAATGACCAGATCACCTATATAAAAAATCTTCCGGCAGAACCATTTAAGAACAACCCCAAGCCATTCCTCGGCTTTAGCGACAACACACACTTCGAAAACTTTCTCTGGTTGCAGGGTGTACCTTCGTACTATGGTGGATGTCTCTTCACGCAGTTTGCAATGAACAAGGAGATGGACGCTTTCACAGTCGAGTATCTCAAGAAAGCTCTTTTTGAGAATGGCCAGTATGAATTGAAAGCAAGTGATACTTACAACGATATAGGGCTTGATTGGAATGACCCCTCGACACTCGATCAGGCACGCAAATACGAAACAAACGAAGGATGGCGATGGGACGGGGTGGGGACTGTAGAAGGTATCACTTGGGGCGGATGTCTTGAATCCCTGGACGAGATACTTCGTCATGGTGTAGCTATGCCAACACTGGAATCTTTTGGAAACATCATCCTCATGACGGAGACGTCGGAAGAAATTCCGACTCACGAGTACGTGCGACGCGTCTACCGTGCACTCGGCGAACGAGGTATACTCGCGCGTGTACAGGGTGTCATGGCTGGTCGTCCGCAAGCATACAATTTTGATAAGAAAATGAGTATGGAAGAGAAGATTGCCTACCGCGAGAAGCAACGTCAGACAATCATCTCGATCGTGCGCGAATACAACACCACAGTTCCTATAGTACTCAACATGGACTTCGGTCACACCAACCCACAAATAGCTATGCCACACGGCATGCAGGTGCGGATCGATGCTGATGCTAAGAAAGTATTTGCGACGTTTTAAAGAAAAACGGCCTGTAGCAAACTAGCTACAGGCCGTCAAATTACCGATACCGCTTAACCTGTTACGGTGTCAGACGGTTCGGACCGCGATAGAGGTACGTTACCTCGCGCACGTTGCTGCATCCAAGCATGACCATGAGAAGTCGGGTAAGCCCCACACCACTACTTGCAACATGCACTTATCAAAGAACAGTTGTAGCCGTTGGCTATCATGCATGTAAATTTCTTTTTTGTCAAATAAAAAAGATTGCACCTCAAAAGACAAATGAAGATGGCTCGGGTTATAAATACTTCACCATATACGTCCCCTCGAGGTCGTATCCAAGTTTGCGATAATATTCGCGTACGCCGATACCAGAAATGACCGCGAGTTTTTTGTACCCCGCTTCTCTCGCAATATTCTCTGCTTCTTGCATGAGCCTCCTGCCGAATCCGACGTGTTGTGTCTGCTCTCCTTCATCTTGTATCGGAGTGAGTCGCCCATACGTATGCAACTCACGAATGAGTGCCGAGTCTGCGAGCTCGGGAAGAATTGGGGAAGAAACATCTGGAAGGCGGAGGCGAGTAAATGCCGCAAGCTTTCGTTCTGCCTCATTTTCAAAACTCAAAAATAATTCTTTTCCTGAAGGAGTCGGATACTCTACTTTTGTAAATTTAAAATCACGCGGATCGATCTCCATATCGCGCACTTCTCTGCATCGGACACATCGGCACTTCCATCCATTTTTCTTCTGATCGGCGAGGAGCCATTGGCGCATGTTTGAAATTTTGCTTCCCGCCTGGATATACGTCGCCGGAATATCACGGATCACACGTATAATACGCACGTACGGCGGGATGTTTTTCTTCACTTCGCGGAGTACTGTCATGAGCTCATCGTCGGTATATGGCTGGAAGCCACCCTCCTTCCACGTCTCGTACAACTCGCTTTTTTCGAGTACCATGCAGGGATAAATTTTCACCATGTCGGGATGAAACGATGAACCTTCGGCGAAAAGCCCGGCAAACATTTTTATATCTTCCTCCACAGTACTCCCGGGAAGATTTGGCATCATGTGGTACACAATTTTGAATCCGGCATTGCGGAGCCGCTCAGTCGCCTTTGCAACCTGCGCCACCTTCATGTCGCGCTTGGTCTTTTTCAAAATAGCGTCGTCCAGATGCTGTACCCCGATTTCAACTTTCGTCACTCCAAGTTTCCGAAGGCGAGCAATTTCGTAGGAAGTAATATAATCCGGACGCGTCTCAATAGAAAGCCCGATGATACGGTACTTCGCCGTCTCGTTTTGTTTTTGAAGTTCTTCGAGAGAAAGCGCGGTGGGCGGTTTGCCTGACGAAGC
>CALMXW010000071.1 GCA_937871115.1 uncultured bacterium | reverse complement strand
GATGATGGGGATGATGACAAGGATGAGCGTGAGCACGGAAAGTTTATTGAGCACTGCGTCTCGCTCCCACCAGGGATAGCAAAGAAAGGCGAAGACGGCTCTAAAAAGCAATCAGGAAAATGGGAGAAGAGATGTTGGAAGCTCCCATGGCATGTTGGCGGAGGAACAGGGACGACGACACCAACCACCACGCCCCCAGTTGCCGACACCACAGCTCCTGTAATCACTTCAGTAGCTTCAGGGAGCATTGCTTCTACGACGGCAACGGTAAGCTGGACGACCAATGAGTCCGCAACGAGCAAGGTGTATTACAGCACCACAACTCCAGTAAGCCTCGCCACAGCTCCGGTGGTAGTAAATGCTACACTCACGACAGCGCATACTCTCGGTCTTTCTGGACTTACTGCGAGCACGACGTACTACTACATTGTTGAATCGAAAGATGCGGCAAATAATACCGCCACTTCGACACAGCAGTCGTTTCTGACGTTGTCTATCTAACGATGAAGATAAACAAAAACCCCCACATTTGCTTGTGGGGGTTTTTGTTGGCGCGCGTGCTTACTCTTTAGAGAGCCACCAGTTAAATTCGTCAGGAAATTGCTTTGCGTTTTGTTCAAACCATTCGTCCAGCCCAGCACCGTCTACCACGCCCGGCAAGGCGCCAGGGTAAATATCTTCCTCCCAGTGCGGTGAAAGGTCGAGGAGGAGAGAAAGGAGTGCAAATCGAGCCCCCGTATGATCCTCCGGGTCGCTCCGGAAAAGCCTTCGGTAAATCTCCGTGGCGCATTTCTTGCACCCGTCCTCCCAGAGCTCGTGGGCGTAAATGTCGATTGCCCGTATAATATGGCGATTTTCTACCCAGCTCCAAGGCAGAGCGTCTGGCCACGTCCCGTTTTTGTCCACAATCAGCCCTACGGCCCCCTCGAATGCTTTGTGGAGCATTTTGCTCGCTTCTTCGAGATTGCCCCGTACCCAAAACATATCAGAAAGCTCGGCATACGGGTCGAAAAAATGACTGTCCTCTTTTATAAAAGCGCGTAAAATCCGCTCGATGTCTTCGTCGGACTCAAACTCCTGCTCGTAGGATTCATGGTAACGTTTGGCCACACTGCGTGCTCGATCGCGGAATTCGTGAACCGGTCTTTCTCGATTTGGGTTCACGATCTGGATATTTTCGAGGCAGGTATGGGTGTATTGCGTTGTGCTGGTATCTTTTTTCCCCATACTGTAAGCATATAACGATAGGAGGAAAAGGCAATATAAAAAACCCTTTGCTAAAAGTATCAGGTTCTCTTTTTTATGAATGATTGAGAACTTTTCTCTTAGGAAAGGGTTTTATTTTGTGTGATCAGCGTTGTCGCTGACGGAACTTATTTAAATGTGCTTCGTTGTACTAGGCCTGATATTAGTGTATCAATCCAATTGCAAAGCGACAAGGAGTGCACTGTGGATAACTTTTTTGATGTTATAATGAAGGAAATCATTTAGAACTTTCTTTAATTTCATTATGCGAGTCAACGGGGAACAACTGCGAAAATTTATGCTCGACACAGGGCTTGTGTCGGAGAAGGACGTTATTGCCGCAGAGGCAAAAGCGCGAGAAGCACATACCGAATTTGACGAGATCCTTATTCGGGATGGGAAAATCACTATCGACGATTTGCGCCAGATGAAAGCGTACATCATGGGTATTCCTTTTATCAACTTGAAGGGGGAAAAGATTGACCCGGCTATCCTCTCAATGATTCCGGAGCCTATTGCTCGAAACCACAACATTATCGCTTTTAAAAAGACCGACCGCGAGCTCGAGGTGGCAATGCTCGATACGGACGACCTCGAAGCGATCAACTTCATCAAAAAGAAGGTAAATCTCAAGATCCAGCCTCGTCTTACCGACACCGAATCGATGAAGACAGCGCTTCTGCAGTACCAAAAGTCTCTCAAGGCCGAATTTGGCGACATTATTCAAGAAGAATCCAAGAATCTGCAGGTTATGGCAGAGGCGGACGGGGAAGATACTTCGGAAGGGGACTTGAAGAAGCTCGCTCACGACCTTCCGGTGGTGCGAATCGTGGATACCCTCCTCCACCACGCTATTATCCAGGGCGCATCCGACATCCACATCGAGCAAATGGAAAACCAAGTACTCGTGCGTTACCGTGTGGACGGCATTCTCCACGACGCCATGGTGCTGCCCAAAAATACGGGGGCTGGGATCACGGCGCGCCTCAAGGTGCTTTCAAACCTCAAGCTCGACGAAAAGCGTTTGCCCCAGGACGGACGTTTCAAGATTGAAGATGCCAATCAAAAAGTGGCGTTTCGTGTTTCTATTTTGCCTACCTATTACGGCGAGAAGACTGTTATGCGTCTTTTGCGTGAGGGCGGCGGCGGATTTACCCTCGAAGGACTTGGGTTTCATGGAGAAGCTCTCGAGCGTGTGCACGTGGCATCGAGGCAAAAAGTGGGAATGATCCTCGTCACGGGGCCGACGGGTTCTGGTAAATCTACCACGCTGTATACCATTCTCGACATTCTCAACACTCCAGACGTAAATATTTCTACGGTGGAAGACCCGGTGGAGTATCAGATGCCTCGTGTGAATCAGACCCAGGTGCGCCCAGAGATTGGTTTCACGTTTTCAGAAGGATTGCGCTCTCTCGTCCGCCAAGACCCAGATATTGTGATGGTGGGAGAGATCCGCGACAAAGAGACAGCTTCCCTCGCGGTGAACGCCGCTCTCACCGGACACCTCGTACTCTCCACCCTCCACACCAACTCCGCTGCGGGTGCGGTGCCGAGGCTCATGGACATGGGCATCGAGCCGTTTCTTCTCGTTTCCACGGTAAATATCGTCATCGGTCAGCGTCTTGTCCGCCGGCTCTGCGACGCAAAAGAGAAATACCTTCTCACGAAAGATGAGATTGCTACTCTGGGTAAAACTTTTGACCTTGATCGCATCCTCAAGTTTTTGAAAGAAGAAAAAATAGTGAAAAAAGATGAAGAATGGGAGAATATCCATTTCTATAAACCCAAACCAAGTCATGAATGCGAGACGGGGTATTCGGGGCGAGCGGTCATCTGTGAAGTACTCAAAGTTTCTCCTGCAATCAAAGAACTCGTGATTAAAGGTGCGCCGTCGGACGAAATTGAAGCGCAGGCGACGAAAGAAGGCATGCTCACGATGATGGAAGACGGCCTCTTTAAAGCCGTGCAGGGTGTGACGACCATTGAAGAGGTCCTCCGCGTTATTACTGAGTAGAAAATGGCCCTCGAATAGGGGCCATTTGCATTATTTCGCGTTTTTAGGTACTATAGTCCCACTATGCCTATTACGAAATCAGCAATAAAAGCCTTGCGCGCCTCGAAGAAAAAGCGAGTTTTCAACTTGCGCCGTAAGGATGCTATGAAGGATGCCGTCAAAGAGGTGAAAAAGCTCGCCTCGGCAAAGAAGCCGGCTGATGCCGAGAAGCTTCTTTCTTCCGCTTACAAGGCCATCGACAAGGCGGCCAAGCGCGGAGTGATCAAGAAAAACACCGCCGCTCGCAAGAAGTCTCGCCTCGTAAAGATGATTCGAAAAGCAGCAAATTAAGCAAAAATAAAACAAACAATCAAGCGGCCCCAAAGCCGTTTTATTGTTGCCGAAAAGTTTGGTCTATTTTCCGCCCGATATTTTTCCGTCTTTGAGAGAGTATGTCCGAGCAGTAGTGATTTCTTTTATATTTTCTCCTGTCATCAAGAGAGCGACTTCAAGCTTTTGGTTTATTTCTTTTATTTTCTCAAAAACTTCTTGCGCGGTATTCTCGGTAAGTCCGCGCAATGGCTCGTCGAGAAGCAAAAGTTTCGGCTCGGTAATAAGCCCGCGCGCGATGACGAGCATGGCCTGTTCGTCGGGGGAGAGTACCCACGCTTTAGAATTTCTGCGGCCCTTGAGAGTGGGGAAGAATTCGAGAGCAGTGTTGATGCGCTTTACGAGAAGATCTTTTTCGCGAATGGTGATGCCCCCAAAGCCGATATTTTCTTCGATGCTCATGGTGGGGAAGATGCGGTTTCTCTCTGTAATAAAAGAGATGCCAATCTCGGCTCGTTCGTGTGGGGAGAGATGGATCTCTTGGCTCTGCCACAAAATTTTCCCATTCGATGTCGGGGTGGTGCCAGAAATCACTTTTAATAGTGCAGATTTCCCGGCAGTGTCTGGGCCCACGAGTGCGACAATCTCGCCCGCATAAATTTCCATACTCACGTCGCGAAGTGTTTGTGTGTCGCCATGTGTGACAGAAATATTTTGAAGTTCAAGCAGGGGAGGCGATGACATAAGCTTTTATTCTCACGATTGTTTTAGTCTACGGTGATACCGTAATGAAATAGTCTGGTGATCCGCAGGTGTTGATACTATAGGAGTCACCCGTTTTTCGATATGCCCCGCTCACGCGTACGTGTGTTCCCGGAGTGACCGCGAGTCCACTTGCGGCGGCTTTTTCGTTGGCGCAAACATAATCCTCGTTGTTGTCGTATTGTATTTTCACGTTACCTTGGCCCGCCGATGCGGTGAAGAAGCACGTGGTACTCGTGTCATTGCGGCAGCCGGTAACATTTTGTGATACGGTGCCGACAAAGGTTGCTGTGCCTCCGCTTAAAATAGTGAGACCTGCGGGAAGTTTCCCCTGGGAATTTCGGTAACTGTCGAAAATCCAAAAACCCCCAGCGATGACGGCGATGAGAATGAAAAGCGAAAAAATTTGCTTGAGAGCGTTTGCCATATGATTTTTATTGTAGCCGTATTATCTTCCCACAGCCAATTCGAGTTATCCACAGGTACCCCCCTTGTGTAAAAATTTAACAAGCCTACTATTAGAGAGGCCTCTTGTTCTTCTGGAAAATTAAGCCATCCTCCCTCCCCAAAAGTCCCACCGGACTCTA
>CALMXW010000070.1 GCA_937871115.1 uncultured bacterium | reverse complement strand
GAAGATTCCGGATATCCTCCAGGTCTCAAATCGTCTTTTTGAAGTGCGGCAAGAAATCGAGCAGCTCGAAGCGCAAAAAGAAAGCCTCACAGGAGAGGTGGATATGTCGACCATCATTGCGCAGCTCACCTCTGAGCCTGAGGTTTCTCCCGTGCCGGTGGAGTGGAAGCCATGGACGACTATCAAGCAGGCATTTGCCGCTCTTCTCGTGGTGTTCACGAGAGTGCTCGACTTCATCATCTTCCTCCTCATCCTTTTGCTCCCGGTACTCATCGTCCTTATCATTACTCTCGCCTTTATATTCTTGGTCGTCTTGAAAACCCTCCTTGCATTTAAGAGAAGAGTAGATAGATCTCTTCACGTCTCATCGAAAAAAGCACATTCTTCCATATCTACCACGCCAGCTCGTCGCACCCGAGTGAGACCTTCACGAGCAAAAACATCGGCTTAACAAAACACCACAAAAGTGGTACCATAGCTCTATGGAAGCGGGTGTCTTTATTCATCATCCCCGCTCTTCATAACAACATACATATATGAATAGTCTCCTTAATATTTTTAATCTCGTTCTTCTCGTCGTGGTGCTCTGGGCGGTCTTCGCCTACAACCGCTTCGTCTCTCTCGTCAACCGTACCAAAGAAGCGTGGTCTGATATTGAAGTGCAGATGAAGCGTCGCTACGACCTCATCCCAAACCTTGTAAACACGGTGAAGGGGTACGCTGCACACGAGAGTGGCACATTCGAAAAAGTCACCGAGGCGCGAACCAAAGCCATGCAGGCTGGGAGCACTGCCGAGCACGCACAGGCGGAAAACATGCTCACTGGCGCACTCAAGTCGCTCTTCGCGGTGGCGGAAGCGTATCCTGATTTGAAAGCCAATCAGAATTTCCTCGAGCTTCAGCGTGAGCTTTCCGATACGGAAAATAAAGTCCAGGCCGCTCGCCGATTTTACAACGGCAACGTGCGCGACCTGAACACTTCTATCCAGCAGTTCCCTGGCAATCTTATCGCCAGCACGTTCCACTTTACCAAGATGGAATTCTTCGAGCTCGACGAAAGCGAGGCCGCCGCAAAGCAGCCCGTGGAAGTGAAGTTCTAGTATGCAAAACAAAAAATCGCCGCAGATTAAAAAAGTCCTTCTACTTTTGGGAGGACTTTTGGTGTTTTTTGATTCCAGTCCTTCCTTCATTTCTGCTCAGACGGAAGACGCTCGCGCGTATCATTACGATTCTATCGGTGTTGAAATTCTCGTACACAAAGACACGACCTTTGATGTAGAAGAGAAACAGGTGTTCAACTACACGGGTGAATATCATAAGGGCTGGAGGAGTATTCCGATACAGGGTCTCGACGCGATTACAAATATACAAGTAATAGATGGTGCAACGGGATCGCCCCTTGAATACTCTGAAGATGTTCTCGAAAAGACTGATCCGGCGAGCTGGAGCAAGTTTACCACCTACCGCAAAGATGGTGCGCAAAATATCGAGTGGTATTACGACATGAAGGACACGACGCACGAGTGGATTATCCGCTACACCGTGCATGGTGGCCTCGCATTTTACAAAGATCACGACGAGCTCTATTGGAATCTTTTCACCGATTACGACGCTTCGGTAAATAAAGTTTCTGCACGTGTCGATCTCCCCGAAGCTCCGGGCGAAGGCGCTCTCACCGAATCTTTTTACTCGAGCAGTGAAGACCCGGCACAAAATCTCGTCGCTCGCCATGATGCCGGAAGTTTTTATTTCTCGGCGGAAAATATTGCGGCACAGCAAAAGCTCACCATTGCTCCCGGCTGGCCGAAGGGTATTGTGGATCCGCACGCCTATTGGTACGGGGATTTTTGGCGGTTTAATTGGGGCTGGGTGTTGGCGCTTCTTGTCTTTGTTTCGGCCATCATCTTTTGCATCTTTCGCTGGTACTTTACCGAGCGCTATCATGCGGGTCGCGGAACCATCATCCCTCAGTATGAGCCACCCGAACATCTCCGCCCGGCGATGGCAGAAGTGATCGTGAGAGAGGGGATTACGCAAAAGGCATGGCCCGCGACCATCGTCGACCTCGCCGTGCGCGGGTATGTGAAGATTGAGGAAGACCCGCCGAGGTGGTGGAAACTTTTTGGCAAAGAATATACCTTACAAAGAATTCCCAACAAAGATGAAAGCACGCTCGAGGGATATGAAAAGAAATTTCTGGATGTTCTTTTTGGTGCCGGACTGCTCTTTTCTACGAAAGAGCTCAAGAGCAATTATTCCAAGCAGCGTGAAATGTTTAAAGATATGCAGAAATTACAGGAAGAGCTCTACAAAGAAACCGAGACAGAGACAAAAGCTTATGACGTGGGTCTCACAAAAGAGAAAACGGGCGTAGCCGGCCTCATAGTAGCCCTCGTCGCCGCTTTTGTGGTAGCGCAATTTCTCGTATTCTCTTCGCAGTTTATACTCTTCTCGCTCTCTCTCGCTGTGTCGGCACTACTCGTAATATATTTCCTCAAATTCGAAGCGCGGCTCAACCTACGCGGGCAGATACTCCGCGAAGACTGGCTCGGCTTCAAGCTCTATCTCGAAACGGCGGAAAGGTACCGGATGCAAAACCTCACGCCCGAAATTTTTGAAAAGTATCTCCCGTACGCAATGATCTTTGGCGTAGAGAAAAAGTGGGCGCGAGCTTTCGAGTCGCTCAACATTCCCGCACCGGGCTGGTATTCCAATGCTGGTGTTACTCCCGCGTTTGCATCGGGAGCATCGGCTGGTTTTTCACCCACCGGTTTCGCTTCCGGATTTAGTGCGAGCTTTGCGTCTTCGTTTGCAAGCTCTGGTGCCGCTGGTGCATCAGGCGGAGGTGGGGGTGCTGGTGGAGGTGGGGGAGGAGGCGGTGGCGGCGCGAGCTGATTCTCGCACACAACGAGGTACACCAAAGTACGGAACATAAAAAAAATTTCAATGTCTGGCCGAGCGAAGTGAGGAGACCCGAGGACTTGAAATTTTTTTTTATGTTCCGTACTTTGGTGCTGTCCCTTCATTGATTTTTCCTCGTTTCGTCGTATAATTTCACCATGGCTACTCTCTACACGCATCAAGATTCAAATATTCACAAGACCTGGGCGCTCATGTCGTTCTTCTTCATTGCTGTCATCATGCTCGGCTGGGCGGTGTCGTGGTATTTCGAAAGCCCCGGGCTCCTCGTCGGCTTCGTGATGTTCAGCATCATCATGAATATCGGGAGCTACTGGTTTTCCGATAAAATCGTCCTCGCTCTGCACCATGCCGAGCCGGTGACAGATACGAGCCACCCCGACCTCTACAACATTGTCGAAAATCTTTCCATCACTTCCGGACTTCCGATGCCGAAGGTGTATGTAATACAAGATCCCGCACCCAACGCCTTTGCTACCGGCCGTGACCCGAAGCATGCCGCCGTGGTGGCGACGAGTGGGCTTCTCGGAATGTTGAATCGTACCGAGCTCGAAGGTGTCCTCGCGCACGAGCTTTCACACGTGGGCAATCGCGATACACTGGTGATGACCGTCGTCGTCGTGCTCGTCGGCTTCGTCACCCTCATCGCCGATTTCTTTCTTCGAAGTAGCATGTGGGGCGCAGGTGGCCGCGACAGAGACAGCCGCGCCGGTGCCATCTTCCTCATCATCGGCATCGTGCTCGCCATCCTCGCTCCGCTCATCGCCCAGCTCATTCAGCTCGCCATTTCACGCAAACGAGAATTTCTTGCCGACGCTTCGGGTGCACTCCTCACTCGCTATCCCGAAGGGCTCGCTTCTGCGTTGGAAAAAATAAGCGCGTACGTGGGCCCGATGCGCACGGCAAATCACGCCACGGCGCACCTCTTCATCTCCGACCCATTCGACCGCGAAGATCAAAAATCTTTCAGTGCGTGGCTCACAAAACTTTTCATGACCCACCCACCCGCTGCAGACAGAATACGAGTCTTGCGAGGAATGGAATAAAAGAAAAAAGTCACCAACGCGAATTGGTGACTTTTGATAGGGGAGAAAGAGTAGCGCGTCACTTCTGTTTCTGTCTTCGCTTTTTTGGCGCCACTTTTTCCAGCTCTGGCAAGAGAGAGTAGAGCGCTCGGAGATAAGCGATAGCCACTTCGTGCGGCTTGTCTTCTTTTCGCCGAAGTGTACAAAGAACTTTGTACGAATCGGTGTCCCACTCTTTGCGCCCGTAGTCGGGGTGCCTACAGATGGCGATCATCGCTCCGAGGTGTTTTCTGTTCAATGCATGATCATCTGCCACCGGCAAGCGAGGAGCTCCGTCTTCCTCGCAGAACAGTTTCTTGAATCGCCGCATTACTCGCCAGTCTGGCTGTCCTGTGCCAAGGAGACAATACTTGTTCGTCCAGCAAATGGTGCGTATTGGGACGCAGAGCATGTTGCGCACATCCACATCCGGCCCGTTGATCCCAGCAATGAAGTCCTTCAAGTCCTGGTATGTCTGCACTCGTAGTAAACGCGCGATCTGAGCCTGAAGTATCGCTTCATCGCGAGAGTACATCTTCAGTTTCCGGAGTGTCCTTTCTACAAGCTCCCTGTCCATAGCCCGATTCCCCCGTATCAAGTAGCAAAAAACTACTCCTAGAGTATAACCTTTTACGAGGTTAGTCAATACTTTTGGACAAGTGCAAAAAGAGCCTCTTCTTGCTATAGTGAGAAAGAATTGATGGGGTAAATTAAAGGATACGCTTGGAGGCGTCGCATAGCGGTCTAGTGCACCACCTTGGAAAGGTGGCGTA
>CALMXW010000069.1 GCA_937871115.1 uncultured bacterium | reverse complement strand
GGGACTCCATCTTCGGAAAACCGTTCTATTCAGGGAAGTAAACATACAGTTAGGGCGATAAGCCCGGGGCACGACCACAAATCGTGCCCTTTTTATTTTCAAAAAATACAAAATTTGTACCCGGAAATAATTTGCGCTAGAATGGGGACACTATGTCACAGTTTCAAGGCAATTCCATTTTCTTTATCGAGGTAGAGAAGATCAAGCCAAATCCGTATCAGCCTCGCAAAGAGTTTGACGAAGGGCGGTTGCGCGAGCTTTCGGACTCTATCCGACAGTACGGCATCCTTCAGCCGCTCACGGTGACTCGCAAGGAGTTTGAAAAAGAAGACGGTGGTATTGGCGTCGAGTACGAGCTCATTGCCGGAGAGCGTCGCCTCCGAGCCGCTCGCCTCGCTGGTCTCTCGCAAGTGCCCGCCACGATTCGCATCGGAGAGGGGGAGGACGATCGCCGCACCAAGCTCGAGCTCGCCATTATCGAAAACCTCCAACGTGAAGACCTCTCGCCTATCGACCGCGCTCGCGCTTTTGCTCAGCTCGCCGACGAATTTGGCTTTACTCACGCCGACGTGGGGCGCAAGGTGGGGAAGAGCCGTGAATACGTTTCCAACACCATCCGCCTCCTCGGTTTGCCGCAGGAAGTGATTGAAGCGCTCGTGGCGGGGAAAATTTCCGAAGGGCACACTCGCCCGATACTCATGCTCGCGGATAGGCCCGAAGAGCAGACCGTACTCTTTAAAGAAGTGATGTATAAAAAGCTCACCGTGCGCGAGGCCGAAGCGCTCGCCCGGCGCGTGGCGTATGAAAAAGTCCGCAAGCACGAGCTTATGCAAGACCCAGAGCTCATGGAGATGGAAGAAAAACTCACAGAGAAATTTGGCACACGAGTACGCATTGAAAAGAAGAGTGTCGGCGGGAAACTTATTGTTGATTTCTTTTCAAACGATGATCTCCAAAGTATTTTTGAAGCTATCGATCGTGGCGACATAGTGCGTGGTAAAAATGCCCTGATGGACAGATTTGTACAGCAGAATAATTTGGAACCAGAGAAATCAGAAAATGCAGAAATTTCTACAGGTGACGTTGTCGATGAAACTGCTGGCCTGGAGACAGGAGAAGAAATTTTGCATGATCTTGTAGACGACCGCGCTCCAGAAGAAGTGAAAGCCGCAGATGAAAGTGAAGATATTAAAATTTATTCACTAAAAAACTTTTCTATCTAGGAAATCTAAGAAAACATTTCTTCGACGGCCGCTTTCACGTCGGCACCGTCGGCTTGGCCTTTGAGGTCTTTCATAAGAGCGCCGACAA
>CALMXW010000068.1 GCA_937871115.1 uncultured bacterium | reverse complement strand
AGCTTGAATTTGCTCCGGCAATGCATCAGTGGTTACATCCCAATCCTTTGGAATGCGACCCATAATGAGATCACGAACACATCCCCCCACTAAATATGCTTCATAACCCTTATTTACAAGTGTTTCTGAGACAAATTGGACATATGTCGGTATATCTTCCCTATTAATTTTTACATTCATAAAAAAATTGTGCACCCAGAGGGATTCGAACCCCCAACGACAGTTCCGAAGACTGTTGTGATATCCATTTCACCACGGGAGCAGGTGATTTTCTAACAATACATGAAAATTCCTAAAATATCAAAAATATTGTAGTATAAAATGACTCAGATAACTTTCGTGGCGAAGCGGCGTCGGAGCCCGCTTGCGGGTAAAGACGCGAGACAGGGAAGTTATCTGAGTCATTTTATCATGAAAGAAATTAACGCAAAAATCCCCCCATATGTTACACATGTAACCGAAACGCTCCAAAAAGCGGGTTTCGAAGCATATTTGGTGGGTGGGTGTGTACGAGATCTTCTCCTTGGGCGTGAGCCGAAAGACTGGGACGCGACGACCAACGCAACACCCGAAGAAATACAAAATCTTTTTGAAAAGACATTTTACGAAAACGAGTATGGTACTGTGGGTGTAGTGACCGAAGGGGAGGGGATCGTAGAGGTTACTCCATACCGCCTTGAAGCAAAGTACAGTGACGCACGGCACCCGGACTCTGTGTCCTTTAGTTCAAAACTCGACGACGATCTCAAGCGGAGAGATTTTACCATCAATGCACTTGCTTACGACGCAACAAAAGGACAAATTATAGACCTCTACGAAGGCCAAAGGGATTTAAAAGACAAGACCATTCGAGCAGTGGGGGAGGCATCTGATAGATTTTCCGAAGACGCTCTCCGGATGCTTCGGGCAGTGCGCTTTGCTTCCGAGCTTGGGTTTGTTATTGAGAGTGAAACACAAGACGCGACTGCGAAACATGCTGATTTGCTTGCAAAGATTTCTCACGAAAGAATTCGCGATGAATTTGTAAAAATCATTGAGTCGCCAAATGCGATGCAGGGGATTGCTGTCGCCCAGAAACTCGGCCTTCTCAAGCACATTCTCCCAGAACTCGAGGAGGGGATTGGGTGCGAGCAAAACGGCGACCACATTTACCATGTCTGGGAGCACAACCTTCGCGCACTTAATCATGCTGTGGAGAACAACTGGCCGCTCCATGTTCGACTCGCCGCACTGTTTCACGATGTGGGGAAGCCTGCTACGCGAAAATGGGCACCAGAAAAGAAAGACTGGACATTTTACGGGCACGACGTGGTTGGCGGAAGAATAACAAAGAAAATTATGGACCGCCTCAAATTTCCAAAGAAAATTACTGAGGTTGTCTCTACTCTTGTGCGCTGGCACCTATTTTTCACAGACATCGACAAAATAACCCTTTCTGCAGTACGAAGGATTGTACGAAATGTCGGACCAGAAAACGTGTGGGACCTTATGAAGGTACGCGCTTGCGACCGCATCGGCATGGGGCGGCCGAAAGAAAAACCATATCGTCTCCGAAAATACGAGGCAATGATCGAAGAGGCAACACGTGCACCAGTGTCAGTAAAAATGCTCAACATTGATGGCCACAAGATTATGGAAATAACGGGGGAGAAGCCGGGCCCACGCCTGGGCTGGATGTTGCACGCATTTTTAGAAGAAGTCCTCGACGATCCAGAAAAAAATACGGAAGAGTATCTCGTGAAACGACTGAAAGAATTTTCAAAACTTCCCGACAAAGAACTCCGCGCGCTCGGTGACAAGGGAAAAGAGAAAAAAGATGAGAAAGAAGCGGAAGAAGTAGGGGAGATACGAAAGCGCCATTGGGTAAAGTGAAATCTTTAAACACAATGCGAATAGAAAATTACCTCAACGCAGACCCCAGAGAAGTTGCCGACAAAAAACACAACATATGGGTGGGAATCAGTCTTGGGAACAAATATTTTACAAAAGAACGAATTGAGGAATATATCGGCTGGGCAATTGCAAACACCCGAGAAAGTGTCTTGATTGTTGTTGGTGATTATATCCACGCCATAAACCTAGAAGTTCTGGATGGACGAACCCAAGCTGCTGCCATGAACAAGGCTCTTACCTTGGGAGATGAGAAATTTCAAGAGATTGAAGAAATTATCAGTCGCTTACCCTCTACTGACCAAACAAAAGTCAGACTTGTGCGTTGGAAGGACGCGCTGGAAAATAATTCATACCAGAAAAATTTTGAGATTATTAAAGAAGGATTTAAGAACAATACTAAATTTAGAGATTGTGTGCTAGATATAGTAAAAGAGGGAAGAAAGGACCGTGCTTCTACGTTAGAAAAATTATCTGGAGAGAAGATGAACCGGCTTGCAGAATACATACTGAACGAGTTGCCACTTTTCATCGATGGAGTACGTGCGTACGGTGACAACCGGGTCTATACACTTCTCCCGTATCCAGGGTTGTCCAAGTTAGACACCCTTTCTGTGGGACTACAAAATAAGACCATGTTTCCAGGGCTTGCTGAAAAACTAAACATTACACACAAAACAGGAGTCGTTGAGGCTTACCCAGATTAATTAGACACACTATGTCGTACCAACTTACATTTATCACGGGGAATCCGGGAAAGGCGGAGCAAGTCGGGCGATATTTGAAGCACCCTGTTGCACACAAGAAAGTTGATCTGGTTGAAATCCAGTCACTCGACTTGAAAGAGATCGTGGAGCAAAAAGCAAAAGAGGCTTACCGGCATGTGAAAAAACCCGTGCTTGTGGAAGATACATCGCTTGTGTTTTCTGCGCTCGGAAAGTTACCTGGGCCGTTTATAAAATGGTTCTCTCTCGAGCTTGATAATAACGGGTTGTGCAAACTTCTCGGATCTTCCACAAAAAGAGACGCCGTTGCAGAAGTGTGTTTTGGATTTTACGACGGAAAGGTTTTTAAGACATTCACTGGAAAAATTGCGGGGACAATCGCAAAAAAGCCGCGAGGGACTGGCAACTTTGGTTGGGGCTCGATTTTTATTCCAAACGGATACACAAAAACTTGGGGAGAGATGACACTTGAGGAACAGAGCAAGACATCGATGCGAAAAATTGCACTCAAGAAATTAGAGAAATTTTTACGGGAGACGAAATAGCTCTCTGGGGTATTGTGTGGTACAACTATTTTCAAGATGGCTGATAAATTTCAATTTAAAATAGAGGGGAAAATCCCCGGTGCGCTCGGAAGGGCCGGGGAGCTTCATACTCCGCATGGAGTGATCCACACACCAGCTTTTGTCACCGTAGGTACGAAGGCGACAGTAAAGGCCCTCACACCAGACCAGGTGCGCGAGCTCGGAGCAGAAGTGGTGCTCGCAAATACGTATCATCTTTATCTCCAACCAGGAGACGAAGTGGTGCGCAATGCCGGAGGAATACACAAGTTTATGAACTGGAACGGGCCCACCATGACCGACTCAGGAGGCTTCCAGGCGTTTTCTCTCGGTGCTGCTTTTGGCGAGAAGGTAAGTAAGATTGGTGGCATTGAAGCCAGCGAGCCCACAGCGGAAACTTTTTCTTCAACGACCGAGCGACAAAAGCCGCTCGGTCGCCATCCCGCCCGCCCATCAGTTGAAGAAAAAGTTTCCACTGTGGGCTCCCCGCTCCCTCTTGCAAAAATTACCGAAAACGGAGTCGAATTTCGCTCACACCTCGACGGAAGCAAGCACTTCTTTACTCCGGAAAAATCTATTCAGATACAACACAACATTGGCGCCGACATGATCTTTGCCTTCGATGAATGCACGTCCCCCACGGCACCATACGAATACCAAAAAGAAGCACTTGAACGCACCCATCGCTGGGCAAAGCGAAGCTTAGATGAACACAAGAAACTTATGGGACCCCAAGCGCTCTTTGGCATCGTGCAAGGCGGACGGTTTGAAGATTTACGAAAAGAAAGCGCGCACGTTATCGGCGAAATGGATTTCGACGGCTTCGGTATCGGCGGATCGTTTGAAAAAGAAGACATGTACACCGCCGTGGGGTGGGTGAACGCAATTCTTCCCGAAGAAAAACCTCGGCACCTGCTCGGCATAGGGGAGCCGGAAGATTTATTCGGTGGAATAGAAAATGGTGCGGATCTTTTCGACTGCGTTGCTCCCACTCGCATGGCACGCAACGGCACACTTCATACTAAAGATGGCCGTATAAATATCACGAACGCAAAATTCGGCCGGGACTTTGCTCCAATCGAAGAGGGGTGTGCGTGTTACACCTGCAAAAACTTCACTCGCGCGTACGTGGCACATCTTTTCCGCGCCAATGAAATGCTCGCGGGGACACTCGGGTCAATCCACAATCTTTTTTTTACCGTAACTCTCGTGAAGAAAATACGACAAGCTATTTTAGATGGAAACTTTTCAGAGTATAAAGAAAACTTTTTGAGACAGTACAATCAGAATAAAAAATAACAGCGAGGTGTGAGCTCGCTGTTGAGTAGAATATTTGTATTTCCTACAGAAATCTATCGAAGATAGGGGAGATACCCTCGGAGCACCATGCAGGCCACACCACCACCACCACATTCGATGAATTCCGAAACATCAAACTCGTGTACCGAGAATCCATAGTCACGACGGAGTCTTTGTGCCAACCCCGTACCAGAAGGCATAAACACCTCATTACCCAGACAAAAAGCATTACAAGCAAAACGAAGAGCATCCTTCTCGCCCACTGGGACCAAGGTGGCCCTGAGACGGTTTGAAACATCCCGAATCTTTCGTAAACCATCTGGGAGAAAGGCCCCAGGATGGTAAATAAAGAAGTCTTCTCTCCCTCGGATAAAGTGGGCAAAACAAACGTCCAAATGATACATCTTGGGATTTTGGAGGTGGAGAGGAATCACCTCTGCTTCCGGGAAGAGATCCTGAAATTCCCTAAACGATCTCGCTGTTGCACGGTATCCATACCCGAAGAAAACCATCCCAGCGCGAAGGAACATTGCTTCGCCAACTCCCTCGAAAACATGGGGGTGGGGAAAATGTTCTGTGTTCCATCCTCGCGAAATGAAAGCCTGGACAGACAACCTTTCCTCGAGACGACGTATTTTTTCTTTAAACCTCCCAAGGAGAATTGAGTGGTGCCCCGTAACCAGGCCAATATTTGCAGGGAAACAAGAATCCGGACAGCGCGAAACGGTAGGGTACTCGAATGGATCACAGAGGATCTCGACAGAAAAGTACTGAGAAAGGGAATCATACAAACCTTTCCATTGCGACTCGAATTTTCCGGGATCCGGCCTTCTCCCTCTTATCTGCCGATCGTTAATCTCTGTGTTTCTAAACCCGACCGGTGGTTGCATAAAAAGCAACGGTCTCTGGTCCATAGTAATCTCCGTTTTTTATCAACAAACAAGACTCAATCTGTGCCTGTTATACCAGAGAGTGCAGACATTGAACAGGGTACGAATTTTTAGAAAGGATTTCTTCCTCCGCGAACCTCAAAGTGAAGATGTGGGCCCGTGGAGCGACCAGTGTTGCCTATAGCGCCGATCGGCTGACCTTTTGTGACCGTCTGCCCCGCCGAGACGAGTGTCTGACTCAAGTGACCATACAAAGTCTGCATTCCATTTCCATGTTTGATAACAATGTATTGACCATACCCGCCGTTCCAGCCGGAATCGCGAGAGATAAGAACTTCTCCATCTGCAGCAGCAAGTACCGTCGTCCCGATCGGCCCGCCAAGGTCAACACCGTTGTATCCGTGGAGCCCTTGGGTTTTCCTCGTCCCAGGAGCAGGATAGGTGAAGTACCCGGAAGAATCTTGCGTTGCTCCTGTAATAACTACGGGGGTAGATACGGCATGTGCTATGTGAGACGTTATGGGCGATGTTGATGGGGAAGAGGCAGCGGGGGTATCCATGAGCCCATTCGGAATCAAAAGAATATCACCGACAACAATATCTTTTCCTTCCAGATCATTGAATTCAATAATCTCGTCTTTTACCGCCTTGTGGCTTTGGGCAATTTTTTCCAATGTGTCTCCTTTCTTCACGGTATATCGGATACCATTTACAGGAAGAATAACGAGTTTTTGCCCCACAGAAACACCTTTTCCGCTTGAAATATCATTTGCCCAGCGAATGGTATTGCTTGAGACGCCAAACATTTTCGCAATTTGAGAGAGTGTGTCACCTGTGCGCACCACGTACACACTGATTTGCCCATTTGGTGCCTGATCGATTTCAGTTTTGTCATGAGAAAGAGCGTTGTCTGCGAGCAAGGCGCTACCATCGACGATTGTCACCTCTCCTCCGCCACGAGCCGGGCTTGGGTCGCGATTGAGTGCGGGCTTGAGAAGCTCTATGTTTTGAGAATTTGTCACCCCTTTTTTCTCATATACCAGCTCACCACCTGTTTTTATACTCTGAAATACTTCTCCGACAAAAGAGAGGACGCTTGCGTGGGCAAAAGAGAATAGACCGAAGAAGAGCGACGGTATGAAAACTGCCAGCCAGCGAAAAAAAGGACCGCGTGAGACGATTTTCATTAGTACCGTCTATTATAGGACGTGGGGTGAGAAAGACAACTTGACAATCCACAGTTGTGCAAAAGAAAGCACATTGCACCTCGTGTGGCATAAGCGTAAAATATAAGTAATGCAAACTTCTCCTCAAATGTCTCCTGTAGAAACAACGACCACTCCTCTGGTAGACGAGCTCATGACGATGCCTGGAGCAGAGAAAAATACTCCTGTGGTCAAAGTCACACCCACTACTTCTGCCAACCCCCTCGAAAAACTTCTCAAGAAACTTGAAGAAATGCCCGCGATCGACCACACTCCAGCTCAACCTACAGAAGAAAAATCTCTCCCTGCACCCGAAGAGCTTCCCGAGCTCCCAAAAGAAACCGTACCGGAAAAAAAGACCGTACCCACTGAAACCGCAGAAGCTCCACATACACCAGACGCCCCATTTCCAAGTTGGTGGGAAAGATACAAAGACATGCGCGCGGCTTGGGTGCTTGGCGCGGCCAACACGACTCTTCCTACTGTTATGCAGGATGTCATGGACGGCGTAAAAGAATTTCTCGAAGAGGTGAGAAAGCGAACGGGGCGCGACCCGAAGCCAGACGAGACCATTGAAGAATACTACAACGGAAAAGAAAACCCTCCATCACCGGAAATAAGCCCTGTGGCCCCTGCAAAAACCGAGAGTCAGGAAACCTTCCCCATAGAGGAACCTACCGAAGAAGTTCTTTCTGAGTGGGACAAAATGATACTTGGTGAAAAAGTAGCGGACACCCCAAGTACTCCCATTGCTCCATCTGCACCCGTACCAGAAGTTACAGTAAAAAAACCCACCACTGCTCCTCCCAAAAGACCCGAGACTCCACAGATAACGCGCATGCAAGAAGAGGGCGCGAAAAAACCTGTCCAGGTGTTCGAGGCTCCTGCGCCTGTAGAAAAACCCGTACCAGAAGTTTCCAGTACTCCTGCCACTTCTTCAAAAAATATTCCAAAGAAACCATCCCCGGGAGAAGGCCAGCCCGTTTCGTCTCACTACACCGGACTCCTCAACACCCTCATGCGCAGTCATGGTATCGACGAAGCACGCTGGGAATCCATCAAAGATCGCCCCGCTCTCGATGTTCTTAAAGAAGACGGTAGCGCACCATTGGTACAATACATAAAAGAGCTCGAAACAAAAAACGGCACGAGTACCATTGCCCCAAAAGAAGATGAACTCTTGTGGCAATACATCGAGCGACTTCTCCCACACTAAAATTTTGAATTTTCGAATATTGCTGTTACCATTCTCTCATGTCGAGTGGAAACAAAGAACTTAATGGACTCAACGAACAACAAAAAGAAGCGGTACTTCATACAGAAGGGCCGCTTTTAATTGTGGCGGGAGCGGGTGCAGGAAAAACAAAGACTCTCACGCACCGCATTCTCCACCTCATGCACAAAGACGTCCCCGGAAATCGCATTCTCGCTATCACATTTACCAATAAAGCTGCGCGAGAAATGGGGGAGCGCGTGCATCATCTTTTTACCGAGAGTGGGCTCGGTGGGGCATCGCCATTTGTTTCTACTTTTCACTCTCTCGGTGTACATATTCTGAAACGGCACGGCGCAGTACTTGGCCTCCCGCGACATTTCACCATCCTCGACAAAAGTGATTCACTTTCTGTACTCAAGGCGGCGCTAAAAGAAAAAAATCTCGATCCGAAACAGTTTGAACCGAAGCGTTTTCGTGAGCTCATTTCTCGAGAGAAAGGGGAGTGCATGACCCCGGAAACCTATGCGGAGAAAGCCGGAAATGCATACTTCCCAAAAATCGCCTCCGAGGTGTGGCTCGCATACGAGAGGATTTTACGAAAACAAAATGCGCTCGACTTCGACGACCTCCTCCTCAAGACCCTTCTCCTTCTCCGCAACCACAATGATGTCCGAGAATACTATCAAGATCTCTGGCAGTACATCCACGTGGACGAATACCAAGACACGAATAGTGTGCAGTACGAAATCACCAAAATGCTCGCCAACAAGCACAAAAATATTTGTGTGGTGGGAGACGCCGATCAAAATATTTACAGCTGGCGTGGTGCAAATATAAAAAACATTCTCTCGTTTGAGCGCGACTATCCGGGAGCAAAAATTGTTCTTCTTGAAGAAAATTATCGCTCAACAAAAATTATTCTCGACACAGCCAACGCTATCATTCAAAAAAACAAAGTGCGCGTACCGAAAAATCTTTTTACCCGACGCGATGGGGGAGAGAAGATCAGTATATTTGAAGCATACGACGAAACAGATGAAGCGGGGTTTGTTGCGAG
>CALMXW010000067.1 GCA_937871115.1 uncultured bacterium | reverse complement strand
ATATTCCCTTGCCCCCTTTTCGGTATCAAAATCTTTTTTAAAAACTAATAATAACGGGGTGTAAGATTTGGTTGACTGGACTTTTCCGGCGTTATGCTCTGCTAGTCGGCGCTGTATATCGTTGGTGCTCCCAACATAATACCACCTTCTCTTTACACTTTTTAACAGATAAACGCACCACATTGGTCCTACCATTATACCTGCCTGCGCAGGCAGGCGATCCCGCAATACGAGGCATTGTAGCAGAATCTCTTCTTTTTTTCTAGGGTTTAGAAAACTCAAAGTTTCTCTTCCTACTTCCCCGCTTTTTTCACCACCACGATCGTGCACTTGGTGAGCACGGCGGCGATAGCTCCCACCGCAGCGAGCACCGGCAGAAAGACAGCTCCCACCGCGGCAAACGTGAGCGGGATCTCGAGCACGCTCTCCCCTTTTTCGTTTTGGAGAATGATGCGTCGCGCATTGCCCTCGGCGATGATTTCTTTTACTTTCTTGAGCACCTCGTCGCCCTCCATACGAAAATATTCTTTCGTGCCTCCGTCGCTTTCTGTATGAGTTTCTTCGCTTGCGTTCGTATTTTTCTCTTCATCCATAAAAGTAAAAAGTTATGAGTAAGCACCGCAATTGTACTCTATTTTTTCAGACATGTCCGCCCCTCTCTCTCTAGTCTCACGGGTATTTCTTCGACACTCGTTTTTGCATCGGGCGTGATGGCGACACGAAGAGCGAGGCCGTTTCTCACATTCTCTTCGAAATATTGGTCGAAAATAAAGTTGCCGAGGGAGTAATAAATTTTCTTGCCTTTATATGTTTCGCTCTCCTGCACAATATGTGGATGCGAGCCAACGACCATCTCTGCGCCCGCATCAATAAACGAACGCGCGAGGATTTTCACACGCTCGGGCGGGGGCACATACTCGTCGCCCCAATGCGTGTACACAAACACCATCTGCCCTTTCGCTTTTTCTTTTCTCACTTGCGCTATCGTGTGGTCGGTCTTGTCGCTTGTCCAATCACTCCAGTTTACAAACGCTATCGGCACGCCGGAGAGCGTCGTCGTCGCCACACGGAGCTCTTCGGGAGAGTCGGGGTCGCCGAAATATTTCACACCATCGGCATCAAGCCATCGTTTGGTTTCCAGAAGCCCGTCGCGGCTAAAGTTGAGCATATGGTTGTTGCCAAGATTTACCATGCGGATGTTGTGGCGGAAAAGAAGCGTCGCCGTGCTCGTGGGAAATGTAAATGTAAAATGCCCCGCGTCCCCTTCCTTCGTGCCTACGCTCTTGGAATCGTTTTTTGTGACGGGCCCCTCGAGATTTCCCACTACGAGGTCCACACTTTGCAGAAGCGAGCCTACCCCCTCACAAGAAAAAATGTAGTCCCCGCCGTTTCGCTCCGCCACTTGCCGAATGTAACGGTCGAACATCATGTCACCCACGAAAAGTATCGTAGCAGGTTTCGGCACAGAGCTCGCGGGCACTGCCTCCGTGCTTTGGCTTGAAGAAGAATATTCTTCCGGATGTGTGCGGTTTGGTACGAGAAAGAAAGCGACGAGCGCGATAAAAATTAAGACAACAATACTGTAGAGCGTGACGAGTTTTTTCATAGTTGATGTATCTCTACGGTATCACGCACGGCGCATAAAAACAAAACGACGCCCGAGTACTCCCCGGGCGCCTATCGCTTGCGTAAAACTTATTCAGTCTTTTTTTTATCATGAGACAAAAGAAGGTCCGGGGATGGATCTGGGGGGATTTTCGGCGGACTTTCGTCTCTGAAACTCGGCCATATCCATCGAGGAATCCACCGTGAGCGTTTTCTTGTATCTACATATATACCCTCAATCGCCAGTTGCTTTTCCGTCTCAACAAGATCTGCTTCTATCCTCTGGAGTTTTGCCCGAACATCTTTCAGTTCTTTTTCATATTTTCGGTTGAGACGTATCGCCTTCCCTGCTTCATTTCGTGCTCCGACATACTGTCCAATAGCAACAAGTACACAGAGAAGAACGAAGAGGAGTCCAAAGGCGAGAGCTGCCACGATTTCGAACGTGGGCTCACCGAGAGCACGCTTCTGAACAAAACTATTCCCAAAGAAGCCGAGAGCTCCACCCGAAGCAAGAATAAAAAATATAAGGATGACAAACCACGATACTGAAAAGATAGAACCGAAGAATCTTTTCATGACGGCTCTCCTGTAGAGTTAAAATGAGTCAATGAATTTGGTGCTCTTTTCAGAGTACCACCATGCGAGGCGGAGTCAAGCAAAGCCCTTGCTTTTTTCCGTGGGGCGTTGTAGGGTTTTACTTGGCAGGAGCGGTTTTTTCATCAACACTACTACGAGGAAAGAGCATGGCGACACAAGAAGCTCAAAGTGGTTCGAGTGGCTATCCTGGTTTCGACGGCACCCAGCCGAATAATAATTACCTCGAAGGCTGGGCATTGCGCAAGGAGCAGATGGGGCAAGTGGAGGCTCTCGCACACCGGCTCGCACATAGGGATTTCGACGACTTCATTACGTCCTTTCAGCCCACCATGCGTGAAATGGCACTCATTCTTCAGCTTTCACTCTACATGCCGGGCGCAAGTATACGAGTGTTTATCGAAACACCCGGCTTTCTCGACAAACTCTCCGAGTATTTCAAGACTCACCACTGATCATTGGTGCTTTAAAAAGTTATATCGTCCCCGGCTTCGGCCGGGGATTCTCTTTTTCCACAGCTTTTTCACACAAAGTTTGACAGAGTAGGTGTAAGTGTGATACATTAGCAATGGACCAATGTTGGTTCGCAACCGCTCATTAGGAGCAGAGGCACACCCGTTGAGGTATGTTCTTTTAAAAACCGTGGTAAAGTTTATCTTTCTTTTTTTGGCCATGAAAGCAGATGGAAGTTCAGCCGAAGGTATTTCGGACACGAACACCGGGAGACTCATCTCCCCTGCTGGTATAGCCAAGGAACAAAGCCCAAGAAAGGCAAGCACCAACCACGTTGTGCAATACGGCGAAATGTCGTTCTATGGTCCGAAGTCCAAATGGGGACCTCGATTTTACGGCCGGAGAAAAGCATTCGGCCAGATATACCATGAAAGCGACTTTCACGTTGCGCACAAAACGCTCCCCAGGGGGACAATAGTTCGGGTCACCAATCTCAAAAATGGGAAGTCTGTTGAGGCTCCTGTCGAGGACCGTGGTCCGTACAAGCCCGGACGCATCATTGATGCCTCCGGAAAAGTAGCCGAGAAATTAGGCTTCTCAGGTGTTGTCCCTGTAAGGGTCGAAGTCATTCACCTCGCGGCAGCGAAGAAATAGCATCGCCGCAAAACCTCTCACGGCTTTTTAGGCCGGGCGCTCGGGAATTCCACCGGGCGTCTTTTATTTTTTATTCCCAAGTGTCGCTTTGATGAATTCTGTAAACAACGGATGCGGTGCGAG
>CALMXW010000066.1 GCA_937871115.1 uncultured bacterium | reverse complement strand
TTTCATCGAATTTGCACTCGAAAAGGCCGTAACAAGATATTATCTTGCTCAACCTCCTCGAATTTTATTGCTAATAATATTTCGACCTTTCAAGTCAAAACTTCTGACCTGAAAAAACATGTTCATAAAATAGGCCAACAAAAAGTGCCCATTCAAACAGGAATAGTTCCTAAAAAGGAAATCGTCTTGTAGAGCGATGATGTCGAGGAGGTTTAAATATTAGCAACTAGTTTCAGCATACCATGGACTTAAAGAACAGCCAACTGCAAAAAGTAAAAGACCATCATCACTGATGGTCTCGTCCTTTAGAAATTGGTGGAGCTTGTGGCTCCGAAAAAAAATTGGGTGATCCGAAGATCAAAGGTACTGTGAGCTCCGAGGAGCTACTTCCATATAGTACCCCACTCAGAAAACTACGCAAGGGGAAACTGTGGATAACTTTTACTCCCCTGGCGTACCCTTCCCCTCTTTGAAAAACTTCACAAGAAAATAGATGGCAGTGACGGCAAAGAGTACCCACCACAGCGGAATGAGCCCACTCAAATAATTTTGGAAATATATCCCGAGCAAGATACCGAGTGAAAGAAGGCAGACTTTGAACATCCCCACTTCCCACCATCGAAACGTCCAAGTTCTCAATATTTTCATGGTTTTTATTTTCCTCGAAGTTTATACGACTTTACGGCAATTATTACGAGGGAGAAGAAAAAATAGAACCAAGAAAGAAAATACAGGGCCATCCCCACACCACCAAGACCCACATCAAGGCCTCCACCGCTTGTGTCGCTGGTCAAAATCAAAGCAAGGAACAACCCCCAGAAAAGAACAGAAAAATACCACCAAAGATTGAGGGTTTCTTTTCTTGGGAAGAACATCACTATCGCAAGAATAATAATCGGCGTGACGAGGGCGACTAGTCCGGTTAAGTCCGTTTCATTTTGCACCCCTAAAAAATACTCCACTGTAAACAAGGCTATCGGGATACTCAAGATTTTTAATTTTTCTTTCATAACTTTATTTTACCACCAATCCACTTATCTGCTCAAGGATGTTCAGGAGTGATGTTGCCTCATCTTGAGTGAGAAGATTTTTCTTCTGAAATTGCTGGATGAGTTTTTTAAGGGAAGCAATCGTCTCTTTCGTCTTATGCTTTTTGTTTTTGTCGTTCTTGTATTCTTTCTCGAGAACTTTTTGAAGCTTTTCGATTTTCTTCGAAAGCTGTTTATCTTTTTTCTCTGGAAGATTGAGGGTGCTCACGAAACCTTTCAGCAGTCCGACAAGATCATCAGCAGAAAGTCCTTCACCCGAAGAGATAGTAGCGTCTACAGAGCCATCCCCATCAACATCAAGGGCAAGTACCGTAGAAGAAGCCACCAAGCTTTGGAGAGATATGGTCGCCATCGAGCTTGCTGTAACAGGAATGTCGGCAAAGGTCGTGGTCGCAATCACGCTATCATCGCTTCTTACTTCTTGAATGTCGAAGGTAAACGTACCCAAGCCGGTTCCCAAAAGTTTTATGGTCGTGGTCCCATTCTCTTCTGCTCCCGCATACTTACCCTCCCCCATCTCTAGGTAATAGCTTCCTGGGATTTGCTCATCAATAAACGGATCTCCGCCGAGAGTTGTACTTGATACGCCCGTATGATTTCCAAAAGAGTCATAAAGATTGAGTGACACCGGAGAGTGTACTGCCAGGCGGAGCGAGGGAGCATCAGTGGGGTTTGGGGCAGGCTTGGTAGTGGTTATATTTGCAACAAAGGAAGAAGAATTCTGAACAATATTTTCCAAGAAAATAAGGAGGTTGCTCGATTCCAAAATATTTTCATGTTCTTTTTTGTCTGTTTTCAAATTAAGCCAGTACGTTGTCGTGGCCATAGCTCCCGCACTCGGGGCAACAACCGTTTTGTCTCCATCGCTGGTAAGCTCTGGTGAGTGATCAAGAAAACAACCCACGTCAGTACATCTTCCTTCGTACTTTATTCCCTTAAGAGTTGGCACGCCCCAGCCGGCTATCTGAAATACTTGCGTGGTCGTGGGAGCAGTCCAATTGTCGAGTGTAGCATGATCTGTCTCGGCTCGCGCCAAAAGCGTGGTGTTGAGTTTGTTTGGTGTAAGGAGATCGCTCGTACTCGGCTTCGCCCTACCCTCAGCACCAAGAAGAAAATCATGGAGTTCCATGGGCGTGTTTATATTCTGACCATACTTGGAAACATACTGGGCAGTAAGAGCCGACGTTGTACTGAAGGTTACCACAGGGTCAGCAACGTGGTTGAGGTAATCGACTGAAGGAAGAAGCCCATATCCGGACGCCATGTTTTCAGAAAGTTGGCGACTAGTCGTTTTGTTCATCAGAATAGGAAGAACACCAAAAGGCATGCCCGTATTATCACTGTGAAGAAGCGCGCTTAGAGTTTGTGGTGTTCCTAGTTGTGGCACTGCGACCATTACAAATTTATCTACAATATCTCCCCTGCCCATCTGTACAAGTTTTGAGATGAGCTCTTTTCCCACAAGTCCGCCGTTTGAGTGAGCAATGATGGTAACTTTTTTCGTGGGGGAGCTTGAAGCGATACGAATAATTTCATCCACCATTGAATAACTTGAGGTCGCGAGGGCAATCGGGTGATTCACAACATCACTCACATCAAGTCGCCAGTCGTAAGGAAATGGTTTCCATTCTTTTATTGCGCCCCCAGACACAAGCCCATCCATTGAATTATTTAGTCCCTCATAAATGGTTTTGAAGACGTAGGACCTACCTATCACATCTTTCGTATAAATCCCCGAGACCTTCGGCGTACCGTCTGGATTTAGAAACAAATCACTATTGTTGTGTAGAATCTCCGGCTCCCAAAGGCGTTTTGTGGTCGTGCCTATTGTGGGAATTGATATATCTCGATACAGCCGGCTCGCCTCCAGGCCCGGGAGGAATACCACGCTCGAGCAACACTCGGCTGGTGGTGGCTCTACGGGTGGGGCGAGCGACACACCAAACTCTGCACTTTCAGTAGATGATATGGAGCAGTTGAGCGGAGTCCAGGGTGTGGTCGGGTAGTTGCCATTGTCGGTATTTGCAAGATCAGTAAAATCGGCGAGGCACGTACCAAAAGCACGCGGGTAAAATGTCCCATTATTTGTGGGGCCAAAAATGGTGAGCGCACTTACGGCACTCGGAGATGCGGAGGTTTGGAAATAAACAGCATACGACCCTCCCGCCGCGAGAGACACCGGCGAGGCACAAGAAAATATTACGAGTGTGGGAATTCCAAGAAAAAGTTCTCCAGAGTTTTTCACATTCGTCTCGCACACGGGCGTGCCGTCAGTATTATTTACAATGTGAAGAGAGTAATCTTCGGTCGTGCTTGCTGTGCGACGGAGAGGAATTGAGATGGTGTCAAACACGGTGGCTTCTGGCGGAGTCCACGTAAACACAGCAGAATAATTCCCCACCGAGCGGAGAAAACGGAAGTCTTCGTATGCAAAAGCAGAAGACGGAAGAATAAACAGCGCCACAAACACCACACTCGTAAAGAGAGAAATTTTGGTTTTCATGGAGCGATACTAACAGAACAAACACGCCCCGGCAAGAATTGACGGGGGTGGGTGGTATCGTGAATCTTTGGGGCAGAACGCTACTGATGCGTCTGCTCGCCGGGGACGGGTGCGGGTGGGAGCGGATCAATGCCGACTTTTTGGCGTACCTTTTTTACGATGTCGCGCATGTCCCAGTCGGACTTGATGAGGCACTCAGGCATGTTGTTGCCCAAAATATTTTTCACAAAGCCGCGCTCTACGGAGTTGGTGAGGATGAGTACATTGGCCGTCTTGCCCCACGGATCTTCCCATAGTTTCTGGAGCATCTCGGTACCACTCATCTTCGGCATCACCACGTCGAGCAAGATGATGTCGGGATGTACCGCGAGCGCAGCCTCGAGACCTTCGAGACCATTCTTGCCTTCGTGCACCTCAAAGCCATTGCTCTTGAGCTCTTCGGAAAGAGGAATACGGAGCGACATTTCATCCTCGACAATGAGAACCTTTTTCTTCTCTCCTGTTTTTTCGTCCATGGATTAAAATTGGCGAGTTAATTTATGCTTGGGGTGTCGGGGCGGGCGTGGGAGTGTCCGCCATTCGCAATTTTGCTTTCACTTTGTGTACGATGTCGGCGAGGTCCCACTCGGCTTTCACGAGATAATCGGTCACGTTGCCTTCGAGCGCCGTCGCCACACTATCGGAAGAAACTGAGTTGGTGAGGAGGACGACTTGTGCATTCTTGCCCCACTCATCTTTCCGAAGCTCGGCGAGCATTTCGAGTCCACCCATCTTTGGCATAAACACATCGAGGAGGGTGAGGTCTGGGTGTTCTTTCTTCGCCATTTCGAGACCAGAGGCACCATCTTCTGCCCGCACCACTTCAAAGCCCTCGCTCACGAGGAGGTCGCCCAGGGCCACACGGAGAGATGGTTCGTCTTCAACAACAAGGATTTTCTTTTTGGTGTCGCTCATAGGGTAATTATGGGGAAGGATGGATTTTTTTCAAGGGAAAACTTCTCACGCAGACTACTGGAAGGCGCTCCCGAGGTACGATTTCATCTTTGCTACATCGTCTGGCACATTCGTAGAGTGCCCCACAAAGATGAAGATGGGGCGTTTCTCTCCGTGCACGTCGACGAGGAAGATTCCGAAAAAATCGCCAGTGCCGTCACTATTCGGCGAATACTTCCCTCCCACAAACTGCGGATCGTCGGCAAAAAGATTTTGGTTTGGCAAAGATCGGAATTGCGACACGCCGTATACTGAGTCGGTCAGCTTGCCCGCGCTGATCTTCAGCAAGAAGTTTCGATTGTTGTAGAGATATTTTGAAAGATAGAAAAGATCTTCTGCGCTCGTATTGCCTTGGATAACTCCCGAGGTGCGAGAGAATGAATCCCAATGCGTAGAGCTCATGCCCACCGCGGCGGCTTTGTTGTTGATGAGCGCGGCGTAGCGTTTTGCGCCGAGAATATCTTCGAATACTGCGAGTGGCTTGCTCGATGAGCCGAGGAGCATGAGATAGAGGAGGTCAAACGGCGTGACGGTGTCCCCCACTTTGAGATGCTCGGAGTCAGTCCCCGCCATGCCCTCGCTGAGGGTGATTTGTTTCTCCATATTGATGTACTCTGCCGCGACGAGACTCCCGAGGAATTGCCCGAAGCCGCCGAGCGGAATTGATTCACTCGATCCTTTCTGAAGAAACACAAAATTATTTTTCAGGTCGGCAGAAAAGAATTTTTGCGCAGAGAGTGTTGTACTGCGGCGAGTGTAGGTAAAGTTGTCTGGTTCGAAATCTTTTTCAAACACGAGCACGGGTGTGCCCTTCTCTACGAGATCGTAAATCGCTTTCGCATCTTCATCCGCGAGTCGGATACACCCGCCGGAATATGCCGATGACACGGGCTTGCCATCGGGATAATATGGCCAGCCATGAATAAAGAAATTCCCCTGAAACGCCATACTCCACGGCTGATACACATGACCAAAAGAAGAGAAGTGATTTTGCTCTTTGCTCTCTATCTTATAGAGCCCGGCGGGAGTCTCCCACCAAGAGCCTTCGCGGCCCTTCGTGAGAATGGAAGTTTCTTTTTCCATCTCGCCATTTTTGTACACGCGAATTTTCATCGAAGACAAGTCCGCTTCAATAAACGAAGTTTTTTCGGAAATGAAATTGTCTTTTACTTTCTTGAAAAAATCAGGATCAGAGAGCTTCGGCTCGTCGCCATAGTGGAGACCTTCGATATTTCCTATATCGACACGCTCTCCTGAGAGAGGGTCGGAAGCGCGAGTGTCTGAAGAAAAGTCGAGTTCTTTGCTTCCTGTATACGAAAACACAGCGAGCATTCCGCCGCCGAGTAGGAGTATGAGGGTTATCACCGCCCACAGTGGTACTTCTGTTCGAAAAAATTGTCTCATGTGAAATTATTTGTGCTCCTGTACGGTTGGGAAATATTTAAATTTCCAAGTCCTCGGGTCTCCTCGCTTTGCTCGGCCAGACATTGAAAATTTAAATATTTCCCAACCGTACACGCATCATACCAGAAAGACACGAAATGCGAAATGTGTTTATTGCGTACACACACCGGGCGCCCAGAGCCCCTTCCCTTTTTCTCTTGCACTCCCTTGTGCCGCTTTAAATTCTGCTTGGTATTTGTACGGGAGGCGGTAGGTGTACTCATATCCATATCCTTCTTCTATCATGTGCTTATTAAAGAGCGTGCCATCTGAGAGAAAAACATACCGAAGCAAGCGCCCGTATTTATCGCGATCATCTTGAGAAGAATCTGCTTCGAGACGCACGCTTTTCCCTACGAGCATTTCTTTCGCTTTGTCGCTCGCCTCATGCCCAAAGCACTGCACCGGCCGGCGCGGGTCTACTGTCTCCGGAGTATTGAGCCCGATCAATCTCACTTTCTCAAGCGTACCGCCGACATTCACTACGAGGGTGTCGCCATCTACCACGCGGTCCACGAGAAAGAGCGGCTCAGCAGATTTCGTACTGGTCGCTTTCGCCACAGCTGGGAGGCCTTCTTCTTTCGGAACACTTGGCGTACTTCCTGTATTTTCGCGCGCCTGAATCTGTTCTTCTATATATGAGAGAGACGAGGCAAAAGAAAAAAAGAGAAAGGGTATTAAAAAGAGAAGGAGAATTTGGTTTTTCTTTTTCATAGACAATATTTTGTAGTATTTAATGATATCAGATTCCGCCGAGAACTTTATTGACTTTTTGTGGCTTACATGGAACTATTCAGAATAGTTGCAACGTATAGTTCGTTGATTTTCCAACCTACCCCTGGAGGGTACTCTCGTGAAAGACTTTATTACGAATCTACTTTTGTGGATAGCCGCAGCTGTCGTGCTGATGGCTATATTCAATTCCGTCGGCGGACAAAAAACTGTGGACGATCGATCGATGGACTATTCTCTGTTCATTACCAACATGAACGAGGGTCAGATAAAACAGGTGACCATCGAGGGTCGTGTCATCCGTAGTGTGTTTGCCAACGGCGACAAGTTTAAAACGTACTCGGTGGAGGATCCGCACTTGGTGGACGACCTCCTGAAGAACCGTGTCGAGATCAGGGCCGAGCCACCGGAACAGCAGTCGCTCCTGATGCAGATCTTCATCTCGTGGTTCCCCATGCTGTTGCTGATCGCCATATGGATATTCTTCATGCGGCAGATGCAGGGCGGTGGTACTCGAGGTGCGATGGGTTTCGGCAAAAGCAAAGCGCGACTCATCGAAGAAGATCAGATCAAAGTGACCTTTGCAGATGTCGCTGGTGTGGAGGAAGCCAAGGAAGATGTCACCGAGATGGTGGACTTTCTCAAAGACCCCACGAAGTTTCAGAAGCTCGGCGGTAAAATTCCGCGCGGTGCTCTGATGGTGGGTCCACCCGGCACTGGCAAAACTTTGCTTGCGCGCGCGATTGCGGGTGAAGCAAAGGTTCCCTTTTTCTCAATCTCCGGCTCCGACTTTGTGGAAATGTTTGTCGGCGTCGGTGCTTCGCGCGTGCGCGACATGTTTGAGCAGGCGAAGAAGAAGGCTCCCTGCATCATCTTCATTGATGAAATCGATGCGGTGGGTCGGCACCGTGGTGCTGGCTTGGGCGGTGGCCATGATGAGCGCGAGCAAACACTCAACCAGTTGCTGGTGGAGATGGACGGGTTTGAAGCGAATGCGGGTATCATCGTCGTCGCGGCCACAAACCGCCCCGACGTGCTCGACCCAGCACTCCTTCGCCCCGGCCGATTCGACCGGCAGATTATGGTCGGGCTTCCCGATATTCGCGGTCGTGAGCAAATTCTCGACGTGCACATGAAGCGATTGCCCTTGAAGGACGATGTCGAGTCAAAGTATCTTGCTCGAGGCACTCCCGGATTTTCCGGTGCCGATCTGGCAAACTTGGTCAACGAAGCAGCACTCTTTGCTGCGCGAA
>CALMXW010000065.1 GCA_937871115.1 uncultured bacterium | reverse complement strand
GAAGGAAAAATTAAGCGGAGACGGGAAAGTAAATTTGGAAGATTTTAGTATTATGGCGTATTATTGGACAGAAGGCATCTCTCAATAAAAAAGATAATTATGAAAAAGAGTAGCACCATATTTTTCTTCACAAGTTTTTTCTTCCTTCTTTCTGTAAATCAGGCTTTGGCTACGGCAAGATTTTTCTTTGAGATGGTCCCGAGCGATAATCCGAAGGAGAGTGCACTTCGAGTCATGGTCGACTCAGATACTCCGGTTAATGTTCTCCAGGCATCAGTAAAAATTCCGAATGGATACACCTTTCTTCGTACGAATGATGGTGGTTCAATTGTGCCTGTTTGGGTGGATAAGCCTGAATATGACGCGACCCAGCGCACCCTCTCTTTTTCGGGGATGATCCCAGGGGGATTTTCCGGTGAGAATTTACCCGTACTTACTTTCTTTGTTTCTGGTAGTGCAAAAGCGGGTGATTTTTCTTTTGTGAAAGAAGAAACAATTTTATACGAGAATACCCCCGGGTCGAGCACTGTGAGTCCGCGCACGGATCCTCTCCCGGTGGCTTCTGTCGTTGATTTTCAGAAAAAACTTAGTGCGATAAGCTCTCGTGTAAAATTGACACCCCAAACAGATATAGAGGCCCCTTATAATTTTCACTTTTACGTGTCCAATGACCCAGGCATGTTTGAAGGGAAATATTATATTGTTTTTTCGGCACAAGACAGACAATCGGGAGTGCAGGGGTATTTTGTCGCTGAGCAGAGAGGTGCTCTTCTTTCCGACTACTCAAGTCTTGAATGGGCTACGGCGACAAGTCCCTTTGTGCTTGTTGATCAGGAGCGCAAGAGTTTTGCCTACATCAAAGCAGTCGATGCTTCTGGGAATGAGCGTGTCGGAGTAATCTCTCCCGAAAGTGGACTTTTTCACTTTCGGTATTCCGATTTTTTTGATAATTGGGGTATAATTCTATTATTATGCGTATTCGCTTTCATTGGAGGAATTACATTTTTCTTCTCTTCGCGACGCTCTTCCCGGCAGTAGTTTCAGCTGCGACGCTTTCCCTCTCGCCTTCGACGGGTGAGTTTGAGGTGGGTGGAATTTTGGAGACTTCGATTCTACTCAACTCAGAAGGAGAGTCGGTAAATGCTGTAGAGGCATCTCTTCGTTTTCCCCCAGAGAGACTTCAGCTTGTTACTCCCACGGCCGGCAACTCCATCATCTCTCTTTGGACCAGTCAGCCTACGGTAAACAATGAAAAAGGGACTCTACATTTGCAAGGAGTCATACTCGGAGGTACCAATATTTCGCGTGGCTTGGTAGCCACGCTTCGTTTCCGTGTGAAGGCTCCCGGAGAAGCTTTCCTTCAGTTTAACGGAGAAAAGACTCGGGTCCTGAGAAACGATGGCAATGGGACAGATGCCCTTCACAACACACAGAATGCGGTATTTTCACTCAAGCTTCCGCCCCCACTCGGACCAGTTGTGGCTTCACCTACACACCCTGACGAGACTCGCTGGTATCCTACGAAGACCGCATTATTTAAATGGACGAGTATTCTCTCTGATGTTACGGGATTTAGTTATCTTTTAAATGATAACCCGGTAGATATTCCAGACAACATTTCTGAAGGTACAGCTCAATCTGTTTCGTACAGTAATCTTCCTGACGGAACGCACTATTTCCACATAAAATCTTTGCAGAGTTCTTCTTGGGGCGGTACAACAAATTTTGCAGTGAATGTAGATACGTCCTCTCCCGCTGAATTCCCGCTTCGTATCCTTCCTGCTGCACGGACAAATTCTCATACTCCGGTATTTGAATTTCTTACTACGGATAATCTCTCGGGGCTCGACCACTATGAGTTAAAGATTATCCCACTTTCTCCTGAAACAGCATTCGATCAGCCGATATTTGTGGAGGCCACGAGTCCGTTTGTTGCTCCGGAGCTTGCTTTGGGTGATTACGATGTCCTTGTTCGTGCGTACGACAAGGCAGGGAACTATAGAGATGTGAAGGAGCGGGTCTCTATAGTTCTTCCGCTTTTTCGGTATTTTGATAGTAGTGGGGTACATGCGTTTGGAGAGTACTTGCCATGGCTTCTTTTCATCACGCTTCTTGTGGTACTCGTCCTCCTCTTATCGCTTGTGGTATATGGAGTAAAGCGTTGGCGGTATGCTCACCAGGACAAGCGTACACAGAGAATATTCCCAGAGGAAACACAGGCACAGATCGAAGAGTTGAAAAAATATCGCGAAAAATATGGAAAACTTGCTGTGGTTGCTTTTTGTGTTCTTTTCTCATTCACTGTGCCTTTTTCTGGAAGAGCGCAAGAAGCTTCAAATGTTCTTCCGCCCCCTATTATGGACACCTTCTCTTCAAATATTTCCAACCAAGATATTTTCTATGTTGGAGGAAAGGTGGTGGTTTCTCATGCCGAGGTGGTGCTCTATCTCCAAAATTTGTACACCGGTGAAGTCTTTACTGAGAATATTATTCCAAAAGATGACGGAGAATGGTTTTATAGACACAATACTTTTCTCCCACCGGGGGATTATATGCTCTGGGCCCAGACAAAGCTCGGAGAAAGTGCCTCTCCTCCCTCTCCTCAAAATCGAATCAAGGTCACAGAGACAGCTCTTCAAATTGGCTCCACGCGCCTTTCGTATGAGTTTCTCTATCTGGTGCTTACACTCCTCCTCTCTCTGGCGGTCGTTGCTCTCACGGCACGAGCTATACATCACGGATATCGTGGAAGAAAAGAAAGGAAACTTTGGCTTGCAGAGACACGCCAAGCAGAAGAGTCTGTCCGCCGGGGCTTTGCGGTACTTCGTCGAGATGTGGAAGCCGAGATCGCTCTGGTAAAAAAAGCAAAACTCTCGCGAGAAATTTCTCAAGAAGAAGAGTTGCGCGAGGGCGAGCTCCTGCGAGATCTTCAAATTATAGAAGAGCGAATCGGGAAAGAGATTTTGGACATCGAGCATCTCGTGCAGGGTTCCCAGGGATGATCATTGGAAATGGAGTGCCAAGTGGTATATAATCCCTACACATGAATAGTGCGAACAATTCGGAGAACGAAAAAAAGATTATCTTGGTCACGGGCGGCGCCGGGTTCATCGGGTCGACCCTGGTCGACCGCCTGTTGGCCGAAGGCCACCAGGTCGACGTGGTCGACAACCTGTCGTCGGGCAACCTGGCCAACCTGGCCGACGCCCGTGCGAGCGCGGGCCACGAGGTCAACTTCCACCAGATCGACATCCGCGACGAGGGCCTCGGCGAGCTGATGGCCCGTCAGGCGCCGGAGGTCGTGT
>CALMXW010000064.1 GCA_937871115.1 uncultured bacterium | reverse complement strand
TGTTTTTTTCTTTGGCGTCGCGGAGTATCGCATTTATTGCCGCGATGGTTTTCGGACCGACGCTTCCCACTCCTTCAAGTCCATGTTTCTTCTGAAATTTAATAACAGCTTTTGCGGTCATTGGGCCGTAATACCCAGTGATTTTCCCTTCTGGATAGACAGTTGCGTCGCTCGCGAGGACTTTCTGGAGAAGCGCCACATCGTCGCTCGTCATCCCCTGGCGGAGCTGGCCGATCATACGAAGCGTCGTGTTTACATCTTGTGATGATGCTTTTACGTCGGTCTGTGCCTTTTGCAAGGCATTGATCTTCGCCTGCAAATCAGTAATTTGGGTCTGCAAAGTGAGAATAACTTGCGTGTTCGATGTGGTTGTGGCCGTATCTGCAAATGCATACGGGGAAGTACCGAGGAGGACTGCTCCTACCAAAAGTACCGCTTGGATTTTCGTTATTTTTTTCATACTAAATTAAAACAATTACTGTTTATGCGTCTGATAATGGATGTAAGGCTAATAAAAAGAGCCATGCTGGTATTAAAGACGCAGAGTGGCCCGATATATTACGAACTTAAATAGTATACGATAAATTTTTGCCTTCGCAAAATACTACCGCCCCGAAGCGAGATGCTCCGGGGCGAATTTCTTACTTTCTACTCTTAATATGGGAACTGGACTTCGACCCACCGAGGAAGATCGGGAATATTTGGCATCTCAACCGGCTTGGTGAAGACGACGTGTGTTCCCTCGTAGTCGGAATAAAATTCCCCGCCATCGAAAGCAAGACGCCCACCAAGGAGAAAGGTTTCGATCTCCGAGATCACCTGCTGACCGAAGCTCTGCCTATCTTCTCGAGACAAATTCCCGAAACGGCACCCGACGAAGGCAGACAACGAAACACAATCCTCGTAAGGAAGAAGATAATCGGTGCCTTCACGCTCACGTTTTATCCTTACAAATTCATTAAACCCGCCGAGGACGGCTTCGGAAATGAAATATTTCGCATCGCTCTTGCTCACCAGCAAACCTGGAAACCACCGTACGAACCACCAATGATGGCGAGCGAGGTGAAACTTTCTGTATGCTGCCACGAGTTCGACACTCGGCACATACTCAAGGTACTCGCGATCTTTAATACCTGCTTCCATCGTCGTATTCCTCTGTTGTCTAATTTACAAAAACTTTACCAACACCAGTAAAACACACGATACAGAAATTATCAAGCTACACCCCCGCCTTCTGGCGGTACTGGAGTGCTTCAAGGAGATGCTCTTGCTTAATATGCTCTGCTCCCGAAAGATCCGCTATCGTGCGAGCGACTTTGATGACGCGGTGATACGCTCGCGGAGAGAGGCCGAGACGATGCGCGGCGACGTTTAAGATTTCTTTTTCCGATTCGCCAAGCGGTGCGTATTTCTCCAAATCTTTCGCACTCATTTCGCTGTTGGTGCGGATTTTCTTTTTATTATTTTCAAATCGCTCTCGTTGAACTTTCCGCGCTTTTAACACTCGCTCGCGAATTTTTTCTGAAGTATCCGTGTTGGTATTTTTGTGCGAAAGTTTTTGGTACTCCACTTCTGCCACTTCGAGCGCAATGTCGATGCGGTCCATAATCGGCCCCGACACACGGCGCGCATACCGCTCGAAGTCATTTGGTTTGCACACGCACGGCTTCCCTTTCGAGCCGCGGTTTCCACACGGGCATGGATTCATCGCGGCGACAAGAATAAAGTTTGCGGGGAATACTTCGCTTCCTCGGGCGCGAGAAATGCGCACCTGTTTTTCTTCCAGTGGCTCGCGGAGGGACTCGAGCACCTGGCGATTAAATTCTGGAAGCTCGTCGAGAAACAATACGCCGCGATGAGAGAGTGTCACTTCACCCGGCTTCGGTATTGCTCCGCCACCGATTATAGAAACGTACGATGCGGTGTGGTGCGGAGAGCGAAACGGCGGTTTGGCAATAATCGTCGCATTCAAAA
>CALMXW010000063.1 GCA_937871115.1 uncultured bacterium | reverse complement strand
GGCATGCCTACGCCATTGAAGCGATCCGTGAGCTGGTAGACGAAAAGACCGACATTCTCCTCGTTGTCCTCGGCGAAGGTGAGGAGCGAGCACGGCTTGAAAAAATGATCGCCGAATACAATTTGAGCGACCACGTTTTCCTTATCCCCTGCCCAAACAATGCCGCGCGATTCCTTCCCGCATTTGATCTCTTCCTCTTCCCTTCCGCAAAAGAAGGTCTCCCTTACGCCGTACTCGAAGCCGGAGCGGCGGGGCTCCCGGTCATCGCCTCTTCTGTCGGTGGCATACCGGAGATCATCACCGACATGCACTCGGGCATCCTCGTGCGCCCGAAAGATGCGGGAGAAATCGTGCGTGCTATCGACTACCTCTTCGAACACAAAGGTGCGCCCGAGAAGTTTGCCACCAAGCTTCAACAAAAGATAAAGAAAGAATTCTCTGTCACAAAGATGCTTCGTGAGACGGAGAAGGCGTACGCGAAAAATTGATACGAACATTCTTCAATTCTTCTCGAGCAGCAGTATGATGAGGGATGCCGAGAGCCACCAGCTCCCAAAACTTTTTCGAGTGATTGAATTCGCGAAGGTGACAAAGCTCGTGCACGACCACATAATCCACCAAGTGTGGGGGAAGGAAAACAAGCCGGAAGTTGAAATTCAGATTCCCCTTTTTAGAGCAGCTCCCCCATCGTGAACGCTGATTGCGAATGGAGATTTTTGTGTACTTGAAGCCGTATAGTTTATTGAAATGAAGAAGTCGCTCGGTGACGAGTGCGAGTGTCGCGTCTTTGTGTTTCTTATACTGCACCGTGCCGGTCGCCACACGTTTTTTTCTTCTCCTCTTTTTTTGTACAGAAAACCTGATGCGAAATTTTTTGAAAAATAATTTCATAGTAGATTTATCCACCAACCCCCCACCCCTTTGGGGAGCCCCCCTCTAAAGAGGTGGGCAGGTAATTTAGAATTTGGTTGCCCCCTCCCCTCTTTAGAGGGGAGGGTTGGGGTGGGGTTGGTAAGCATTTACTCTATCCAGCCAAGACCTGCCAGAATTCATTCTTTGTATCATTCCTGTGCGCTGCTCGCGAGTAGCGCCGCATGCCCATCAGGATACCGAGCCCCGCAAATTCCGTGAGAAGGTGTGAGCCACCGTAACTTAAAAACGGAAGTGTGATTCCCGTCACTGGAAGGAGACCGATATTCATGCCCACATTCACAGCAAAGTGCGCCATAAAATAAATAGCAAGGCCAGCGCCATACAGCGTTTCAAAATTCGTCTCTCCCAAGAGCGAGTTGGCAAGAATCCGCCAGAGGAGTATACCGAAGAAAAGAAAAACAAGAAGTACTCCAATAAAACCCCATTCTTCCGCAAATGCAGCAAAGACAAAGTCGGTCTGATACTCTGGGAGGAAGTTGAGTCGCGATTGTGTCCCCTGCCCCAGGCCTTTTCCGAGCACTTGCCCCGAGCCTACCGCGACCATGGATTGATCGATATTATATCCTGCCCCCCTTCTATCCTCTGTCGGGTGGAGGAATGTCATGATACGTGCCCGTTGGTAATCCTGAAAAACAAAGCCCCACAACACTCCGAAGGCAATAGCTCCGAGAGAGAACACAAGAAGAAGATGTTTCTTTGATATCCCCGATACGAGCACCATACCAAGCCAGATGAAGAAGATAATCATAGCGGAGCCGAAGTCTGGCTGAATAGCAATAAGAGCGAACGGTATGAAAGAATACGCTCCCGAGAGAATGATGTGGCGGATATTGGCGATCTCAATGTGCCGTCGCGAAAAATATTTAGCAAGCAGAAGTACAGTGACCAGCTTCATGGGGTCAGAAGGCTGAAAAGCAAAACCACCGAAAGAAAACCAGCTTTGCGCGCCGTGTGATACTTTTCCCAAGAAAAAGATCGCAAGGAGAAGAAAACATCCAAAGAGAAACACCGCCATAATCGCCCACGTGCTCCGAAGAAATCGAAAGTCTACTAAACTCAACGCAAAAAAGACAGCGAGAGAGACAAGGATCCAGACTATCTGCTTTTCGGCAAATGCTCCCTGCCCCGAAAAAGAGCTCATGGTCAAAAGCCCCGCAATCATGAGCGGGACTGTGGATGCGAGAAGTATCCAATCGATGCGGAGGGAGCGAAAAAAATTTATCATATCGTAAACAAGAACGGGTCGACTCGCGGAATGACTTCTATCCTTCCAATATCATCAGTGATAATTTTCGGCCAGGTAAAGACGAGGTTGACCGAACCTTCTTTCGGAAGAGTGTCTACTTTTGTGGAAGAAACCGCAACAGCGTTTTCGTTCTTGTCATAGAGAATTGCTACGGCATCAATATTGTCGATATCTACTATGGTACCGTTTTTCAGTGTAGCATCGAGACGGGTGAGCGTGGACTCGTTAGTAAGCTTTTCATCACGCACAAACATTGGTGGTGGGCGAAGATTATCAGTGCGCTCCCAATTGGAGAAAGAGAGGAATTCGAAAAATGCTCGAGTCGGAACTCTTTCACCGGTAGAAATCCGAGGTTCGATAATAGCAAAGCGACTATTGGGTCCGATAAATGTCCTTCCCTTTCTTTCGGCGACAATAATGTTTTTATCGTCATAAAGACGAAAGCTGTAGATCGCTTCTTGTACTCCCAGATTAGTATTCGAGTTTTCAATATACGCGACCGCATTAGAAAGCCCTCCACCGAGAGGAAATACTCTTTGCCAAAGGACGAGTGGTGGGGTAACTTGGGCAGTACAAATAATACTGCACGGCCCACCGCAATCCACACCTTCTTCCGATT
>CALMXW010000062.1 GCA_937871115.1 uncultured bacterium | reverse complement strand
CGAAAAATGAGCAGGGAGTTTTTGTTTTGTGAAAAAAAGACCCCGGGGTTACCGGGGCCAAAGAGAGAGGGTTATTTTGCGAGACCATCCCAGAAGATTTTTACTGCATCAAGCATCTCTATGCCGGTGCGAATAAAAAGATCCTCGTCGATGGAATCTTCACTGAGGTAAAATTCCTTCAGCTCCTGTTGGGTGTGCCAAGCGTGGCTGTCTTCTACGCGGTCATGATCGACGAAGAAAGTGATGGTGGACTGCACGCCCCTTTTTCCGTTGAAGATGCGAAGTCCGGAGATGAGCTCTTTCCAAAAGCCGGCCACGGCCCAGTTTTCAACGGCATAGCTCGCGGCGTGTGCGACGGTGTAGTTTTGGCTACCGTAAAGCCTTTCGAGTGTCGCGCAGAAATGCAGAGTGCTCCCTCGAGCGTGTCTAACCCCGAGGTCGCTTTCGTTTAGCCCAAAGTGAGAAGCGGTGACCAAGAGCCACTGGTAGTGCGCGTGGTCGAAATAAATACTGCTTCCGTCCACACTCGTTTCTTGTGGGCAGAAATCTCCACCGAGCTCGCTTACGAGAATTTCCCACGCCGCTTTGCGAGTTGCTTCATTGGGTGCGTAGATAAATTTCTTGAGCTGGGCGACCAAGAAGAGGAGTGAGAAGACGGAAAATTGCTGGAAGAGATCTTGTACTTGGGCGAGGGACAGCTCTCCTCGAGCAAACCATGCCGTGTATTTGTTGTCCGTAATGACTGGGTGACTCAGAAGCTTGATCCGGATACATTCTTTGAATGTTTCAAACTGAGCCAATCTTTCTTCACTTGTGGGTGTGTTCATGTCAAAACCCTCCGCTTGTGGGTGAGATTTTTCCTACCATTATGGTATAGAAAAGTTGTAGAAAGGCAAGGAGATGAGATGAGGAAACACAATATTTCCATGTTTTTGCAAGATTGCTCTCGGGGCTCGCTCTGTTACTCTGATAGACAGATAGCCTTTTGGCTTAAACTCTTTTTGGGGGTTGTTATGTTATCCCAGACATTGCCTTTCAGAGTGTTGGGTGTGGATCACGTTGCTATTGCAGTTAAAGACTTGAAGCGATGGAAAGCTCAGTATCTTTCCATGGGTGCCACTGTGTTTTTCGAAACAGACGATGCGAGCCCCGGTGGTTCTTCAAGTATGAAGCTCTGTGGCCTCAAACTCGGGGAATTCTCCTGTGCTCTCATCGAGGGGATCGATCGGGAAGAGAAGTCTCAAGTTTCTGCCTTCGTGGAGAAACACGGTGATCACAGCTTTCAGCACGTGGCCCTCGCAGTGGACAATATTTACGTGTTTGTTGAATGGGCACTCGAACAGGGGTTTCATTTTCTCGGTTCTATACAAGACCGAGTCGATGGATTTGGACAAGTAAAACAGATTTTTGGGCGAAAGTTTGATGAGCACCTCGCTCCAGACGAAGGTCCGTTTTATGAATTTGTGCAACGACCCAATCAAGAAGGAAGATTTGTTTCAGCAAACAGTTTTAGTGACGACTTTGCAAGAGAGTTTTTTCTTGAGATTGAAGATGCCCAACATGCGGGCGAAGGTCAGACATTTGTAACTCTCTAGCTTCTTGCGCAAAACTCGGAATAGTGGGATTAAAGTGCTCCAGGGATGGGGCACTTTTTGTTGACACTCCTGTTTTTTTCTTATAGTGTGACAGCAGTTTTACTTTGACAGAAAAGGAAAAATCATGAACAAAGGCAAAATAATGGGTGCAATTCTCACCACCCATGTTCCGCGGCTCGGCCTCACTGGCGAAGAGAGGGATAAATACATTGGCGCAGGGGGAAGTACGTTTTTCCAAGCCCTCGAGCAGGTATATAAAGAGCGCCTCAAAGAACTGGAAGTACAGACTTTTGTGATTATTGATACTCACTGGTGGACGGTACCAGATTTCTTTCTCGATAGTCGTGGCCGTTTTACTGGCGTGTATACTTCAGATGAAGCGCCACGGATGATATCGAGTCGTCCTTACGATTTCTTCGGTGATTCAAGTCTTGCGGAAGCGATCGTTGCCGAGACGGAGGGTACCTCCTTGTCTGGTCGTGTCCATGCTTTGGATGACGCGAATATTGCCATGCACTACGCGACACTCATGCCGATGTGGTATCTGAATCCAAATGGAGAACAGAGAGTTCTCCGAATGAGCATCGCCCCGTATCCCGGAGCATCCGTGGAGACCGAGCTTGAGTATGGAAAAATCATCCGTGCGGCAGTTGAAAGACTTGGTCGGCATGTGGTGATCGTAGCGTCTGGTGGTTTGTCTCACCGGTTTCCTCCTTTTGAGGCGATGTGGCAACGTTCTTCCTCCATCACACAAAACATTGATTCTCGTCATAGGCAGATAGATGAAGATATCATCAGGTATCTCAGGAACGGAGAACATAGTGCCGTGATGGCTGTCGTGGAAGAATTCCGAAGGAGGTATTCCCCCGAGGGATGTTTCGCCCACTATCTTCGAATGCTCGGGACATTGAGTAATGGCGGCACCGAGCTTGCTTGCTCGAAAGGAATTCAGTATGGAGAATATGAAGCGGCTCTGGGAACTGGCCAGGTTATTTTGTGGTTTGATGTTTGATTTTCACTTGAGGTAAGAGAAATGAAACCATTACGTGATGGTGTGTACGCGATGCTGGTGACCCCAATGCATCATGATGGAGCAATCAACTACGAGGCCTTGCGTGCCGAGGTTCGCTGGGCAGTTGAGCACGGAGCCGTGGGTGTTGTGGTGACTCCGAGTATTGGCGAGTTTGCCTGTTTGGACGATGATGAGCGCTGGAAATGTTTCTCTGTCTGCGCAGATGAAGCTTCTCAGCATCACGATCTCATCGCCATCGCAATGACATCTGATACGTGTACGAAGAAGGTGAGAGAGCACACCGTGCGTGCCATCGATTATGGGTACGATGCTGCACAGCTCATCCCTCCGTATTATTGGATACCAGATGACGATGAGGTTTTTCAGCATTACGAAATAGCCGCCGAATGGGCACTTCCGGTCGTGGTGTACCACAACCCGCATCTCTCAAAAGTGGAAATGTCCGTCTCTCTCCTTGAAAGGATTGCAAAAATTCCAAATGTGGTGGCGATGAAAGAAGTGAAGACGGATCGGCAGATGCGACTCGAGCCGCTTTTCGCGACGTTAAAAGAAAGGATAAAACTTTTCCTGACGTATCGGGCTTTCACGACAGGGCTTTTACTCGGATCCAATGGTGGCTTTGCCAACATTCAGTCGCTTCCGTTTTGCGTGAAGATGTATGAGTTCTGGAAAAACGGCGAACGAGATCGGGCAGAGGCGATTCAAAATCTTCTCAACGAGGTGTTACCACGTGGAGGGGAAAGCAATCGTCGCCATATCGGAACCAACAAATTCGCCGCAACGCTGGTGACAGGTATAGATATGGGCAGACCGCGTGATCCGTATAAACTTCCCGTCGAAGAAGTTCGGCAGAAGATTAGTGGTAATCTTCCAGAACTTTGGGATTTAATTTCGTAACTTCAAAGTCTCGCAGTGGAGTCAATAAAAAGCCGTGGTCTGCTTTGCTACAGATCACGGCTTTATTTTTTCTATTTCCCGAATATCTTGCCGATTGGCGAACGATTATCGAGCTCAAGGTTTCGTATATCGAGGAACTTGAAAATAAGATGGAAAAAACAAAGATTCATCCGGTAGTCCATGAATGGTGCTTGCAGGTTTTTGACGAATTGAAAAAAGAGGAAGGAAGGCTTTGGAAGCAGGGCTCCGCTTGAAATTTTTTATGGCAAGCACATACTAGTGCTATGAAAAAGCGCAAAAAGGTATTCGTCCCTTCATGGCTCGGGTGGTTTTTGATTCCCATGTATTTCCTTATCTGGGCGTTCATCGGCTACCTGGAATATTTCGGGCCAAAGAGCAGCGAGCATGAACTTGCTACGATCGGGTT
>CALMXW010000061.1 GCA_937871115.1 uncultured bacterium | reverse complement strand
ATCCATTTGCACTATTTACAACATGTGCTACAGTATATGTTCCTGCACTCGAATATAAATGTGTTGTGTTGGTAGCTGTTGATGATGTGAAATCACTCCGGACGCCATCAAGCTCTTTTGTCGTGTTATACAAGAGATACGAGACGTATGAAAGTACAGTGAGTAAAATCAGCAAAGCTCCAATCCAAAGATGCTGTGAAGTAACTTTTTGGAACAATTTTCGAGTATGCGACATAGGATTATTGTAACACTGTCTTTTTTAGTCTTCTATCTTTTCGACGCGTGTCTGGACGGTGCCGTCGTTGAGCCGCACAGAAAGTGAGTCGCCTACCGAAACGTCTTTCACATTGCGGATTACGTTTCCATTTGCTCCGAAAGCGATGCTCCATCCAAGCTTGAGCTGGCGTTCGGGGCTATTTGTGGCGAGCATCTTTTCCGAGTAGAGTATTCGCTCTCGGGTACTTTTTAACACGTACTCGAAGTTTTGGAGCATTTGGCCCTGCATCTTTGGGAGTTTGTCGCCGAGGGCAATGATACCTTGGCGGAGAGAGAGCATGTTTCTGTTGAATCTTTCTGTCACCCCGCGCACCTTCTCTATTGTTGCGCGTATACCGGTTTCGAGTGATGAAGAAAGTCGAGAGAGCCGCATTTCGTGTTCGCGAAGAATGGTTTCGAAACGGCTAAAGATTTTTTCTTCAGCGATTTGAGTCTTTGCGAGGGCATGTTCCCATCCGGCATTGAGCGCTTTGGCTACAGCGGTGGGGGTAGAGCAGGCTCGGTCGGCCGTGAGGGCGACGAGGGGAACGTCTTTGTCGTGGCCAATACCGACGAGAGTGGGGAATTTGCATGATGCGATTTCTCGGACAAGGGCTTCGTTGTTGAAGGCTTGGAGGGATTCGAGTGAGCCGCCACCGCGGATCATGACCAGTACGTCAATGTTGTTTCGCTTTTTGAATTCCTGCACCGCGCCAATGAGGTCGCGCACGGCGAGGGCCCCCTCTACTCGAGAGTCGATGAAGGAAATGCGATACCCAAACCGCCCGATGTTGTTCATGAAGTCGTAGATCACCGCGCCTTCGCGAGAGGTGATGAGTCCGATGCGATGTGGGTACTCGGGAAGTGATTTTTTGGTGTCTTCGCGGAAGAGTCCTTCTTTTTCAAGTTTTTTATACAGTGCGTCGTATGCTTTTTTGAGTGCTCCCTCGCCCACGAGCTCTATGGTCTCGGTCATAAAAGAAAGGCGGCCCGTGGGTTTGTAGATGTCGGGGTAGCCACCGAGTACTACTTCCATTCCGATTTCCAGGACTACCCCGGACATTTTGTAGTTACTTTGCCAAATGACAGCGTTCAAGACACTGCCGTCTTTATCTTTCACGGCGAAATAACAATGACCATTTTTCATGGAGACACTACTCACTTCGCCCTGCACTTTGGCGATAGAGGCATGAAGTCCAATGTTCAAGAGCTCGAGGAAGTCGCCGACGGAAAATATCCGGTCTTTTGCGGGTGTTGGTTTGGGTGTAGGCGATCTCTCTGTGGATAAGTCTGGGGAAAAGCTCTGGGTAACCTGTGGAGTAGCTGTGGGTATGCTTGTGGAAATGTTGTTGGAAATTTGTGGATTAGTGCTCTCTGAGGGGATACCGGTCGTTATGGCGAGTATCTCACGGCCATATTTTGCAAACTTTTTATCCTTAATGCCCTTGACGGTCAGGAGCTCGTCTTTCGTCCGCGGCATGGAGGTGGCGATATCTGAGAGGGCTTGGTTGCCGAGCACGCGGAAACCTTCCACGCCTTCACGCTGGGATGTTTTATCTCTCCACTCGCGGAGAAGTTTGAGGACGGCGTATGGCTGCATGTTTGAAATTGTAGCGCGAAAAGAAAAACAGCGCCATGGAGTGTAGCGCTGTGAGGATTTAGTACGAAGACCACTTGGTATTTACTCGTCCGCTCGCGATGATTTTTTCGGTCAATCCGATGGTTTTTTTTGAAAACCATTTTTCGTCCACAAATTTCTTCATGTCTTCGGCCGAGTGTGCGTCGGAGCCGCCAGTAGCAAGCCCGCCATGTTCTTCGATCATTTGCGTCAGTCTTTTCTGGTCCTCCTGCATTTCTTTTTCGTACGGCGTGTCGTGATAATTTATCCCGTAAATAATCTCTGCCCCATCAATGCGCTTCTCTGTAAAGAATTTTTCGAAAATATCCAACGAAACACTTTCTTTGAGAGTAAAGTAGTGAGCAAGGGATGCAATACCGCCAGCACCGCGTATGAGTGCCACGGCTTCGTCGAGATCTGGGAGGTCGAGCCCACCCATGCGGATCGGACGGTATGCTCCTGAGGAAAGGAATATTCCATAGGGATACTGCTTTGGTCCTATGGCCATCATTCGATCGTAGGCCTCTTTCAGTGCCGGCTTGTTTTGCGCGTCATGCTCCATATTTTGGCGCCATTCCTCTAAAAGGGCTTCGTTTTCAGGGTGGGAAAGAAGCGCTTTTACGATGTGCGGCTTCCCAACAGACCCAGGCCCGGCAATCTCGAGTATTTCTTCTTCGCTCATTTTGAATCCAATATCTGTAAATTCTTTTACGGCATTTCGCATTCGAGTGAGCCGGCTGTGTTGTGCCCGTTTACAATAATCGAGTAAGACAGGGTCTCGGTGGTTTACAAAAAGCCCGACGAGATGGATATGTGCGGATTTTTGAGAAGTAATATCTTTCGGAAGAGTGCATGTGATCTCGACCCCAAGAACCCATTTCGTCTTTGAGTCGCGACGGCTTTCGAGATAGGCGAGGGATTCGTCATCCCACACGACATCATGCTCCGTAAACGCCACGGTGCCGATGCCAAGCTTCTCTGCATAGTCAAAAGCCTCGCGCGGGGTCTGTGCGCCATCGGAAATAATGGTGTGGGTGTGGAGGGACTCGGGGAGCATGGTTTCGTGTGAATCACAGAATACTTTTAATTTTCAATGTCTGGCCGAGCAAAGCGAGGAGACCCGAGGACTTGGAAATTTAAAGTATTCTGTGATTTATGGTTACCTACCCATCTTACACGATAACTCCAAAACCCGCCATTTTTTGTTTTGGTCACGCAAGAACCGGTAGGATACTTCTGGTGACAGCCCTTTCTTTAAGAACGCTTCTATTTTTTCTTTTTGTCCGTAGCCAAATTCTGTCCACATCTTTCCCCCTGGTGTGAGGATTTTCTGCGTGAGTTTGGCGAGATGCTTTATATAGTAGAGGCCGTCGTCTGGAGCAAAGAGCGCGAGATGCGGCTCAAAGTGCGTGACAGAAGGGGAGAGTGACGTCCGAAGCTTCTGCGGGATGTAGGGCGGGTTGGCAAATATATAGTCGTATTTCTTTTTGGGAATATTACGTAGTGCATCGCCGATAATTATTTTCGCCCTGGTGGAAGCGATGCCGTTTTTCGTAAGATTAATAGAGATTTGTTTCTTGAGGGTAGGGTCTTTCTCAAGAAAATCCACTCGCGCTTGAGGCAGGGATTTTAAGGCAGACACCCCGATACAGCCGGACCCAGAGAACACGTCGAGGATATGAAGAGCTTGATGAGAAGAAGCCTCGTTCTTGATCTGAGGGAGTGCCTGCGCTACCCAATATTCTGTTTCGATGCGAGGGATGAGCGGGCGGAGGGTGAGGTCTATCGTGCAGTCGAGAAATGGCACATTGCCAATAACATACCCAAGAGGTTCTCCGGCTTCGAGGCGTTTGAGATCAGCGAGAAAATCCGGAGTCTCTTTTCCGTTGTATTTTTCACGCAAAAGCCACTCTTTTTCTTGTTTTGAAATTTTCATGCTTTGGGATACACTGTGAACACATAGGGTATTATACCTGTTGCCCACAGATTATTTAAATTTCCAAGTCCTCGGGTCTCCTCGCTTTGCTCGGCCAGACATTGAAAATTCAAATAATCTGTGGGCAACAGTACGATATCACTGTCGCC
>CALMXW010000060.1 GCA_937871115.1 uncultured bacterium | reverse complement strand
GAATGTCGGTCTCTTTGTCTTTCTTTACGAGCTCGATAATGTTTGCCACGAGAGCTTTTGGGTCGGAATTGAAAACAACTTTGTTGTTCGTACGGTGGCTTTCGTTCATCATGTATTTGATGACTTCATCGGTCGGCCATGCGCCTTCGAGTACACCCACGGGTTTCGAGTCTTCATATGCGATGGTGAATTCGTTGATGGTGCCAATGCGCCCGCAGCCCACAAATACCGCATCGGATGCACGAGTGAGGAGGAGATTGCGGCCTGAATATCCGAAGCCCGTGTAGATAATCATATCGAGGTAGTCGAGCGGGAGGCGATACAGCGAAACATGCTCTTTCTCTGTGGACGCTGGCGAGATGCCAATGGAAAATCCGCCCTCCTCTTTCGCGCCCATCGCCGCCCAGAGTGGAAAGCCGGTGGTGGCACCCGTCACCAATATCGCTCCCTGCCGTGCAATCTCACGCCCGAGCTCTTCGGCAAATTCGAGCGCTCCTTGCCCACAGTGCCCCGTCTCCGCCGCGCCGGAAACGCAGAGCTTGATGCGGTTGTGTTCGTGTTTGAATGTCATGAAGATCCTTTTTAAAGATAGATAAAGTACCTTGTAATTTTACATGAACAGCCCTTCTTTTTCAAAGAAATTTGTGTATAATAACCCTACTATGGCACACGACCACAATCACGAAGAGAGTCAAATTCATAAAGACGCGAAGAAGGGCAAGAAGCGAGCCGGAGGTGGGATGCTTCCGGAGATGAACCCACGCCAGCAATTTATAGGCAATCTCATTTACGCTCTTGTTATTTTCGCGGTCATCGTTTCTCTCTACTCCTACATCTCTACCGAGCAGTCCCAAAAACCCGCCGAAGTTTCCCTTTCCGAGCTTGCCACTCTCGTTTCCTCTGGAAATGTAAACAAGATCGAGGTAGACGGAGCCGACCTACACATCGAAACAAAGAGTGGCGAAAAGAAAGACGCACGAAAAGAAAACGACTCTTCCCTCTCTGAGACGCTCAAGAATTACGGCGTCCTCCCTGAAGACCTCACCAAAGCAAACATCGTGGTGAAAAATCCCGACGGCTTTACTTTTTGGGCGATAAACCTCCTCCCGATTATCATTCCACTTCTGTTCATCATTCTGTTCTTCTGGATGATTTCGCGACAAGTGAAGGGAGCGGGTGTCCAGGCATTCACTTTCGGGCAATCCAAAGCACGAATGATCGACCCAGACGACACAAACCAGAAAGTTACTTTCAAAGATGTCGCGGGTGTCAAAGAAGCAAAAGAAGAACTTTTAGAGATCGTGGACTTTTTAAAGAGTCCGAAAAAATTCCTCGATATCGGTGCACGCATTCCAAAGGGTGTCATACTCATGGGCCCACCGGGAAGTGGAAAGACCATGCTCGCACGAGCCGTAGCCGGAGAAGCACATGTCCCCTTCTATCACCTCTCCGGCTCTGAGTTTGTGGAGATGTTTGTCGGTGTCGGTGCATCACGCGTGCGCGACCTCTTCAAGATGGCGAAGAAAAGCGCCCCTTCGATTATTTTTGTCGACGAAATCGATGCGGTAGGACGCATCCGCGGATCCGGTGTCGGTGGCGGCAACGACGAACGCGAACAAACCTTGAACCAAATCCTCGTGGAGATGGACGGCTTCGAGCCGACGGAAAAAGTAGTGGTGATGGCAGCGACCAACCGCCCCGACGTGCTCGACCCCGCGCTGCTGCGCCCCGGCCGCTTCGACCGCCAGGTCTACGTGACGCTGCCCGACGTGCGCGGCCGCGAGCAGATCCTCAACGTGCACATGCGCAAGGTGCCGGTCGGCCAGGACATCCGGGCCGACATCCTGGCCCGCGGC
>CALMXW010000059.1 GCA_937871115.1 uncultured bacterium | reverse complement strand
TATCCCAAGTCCAGCATAACAATCAGCGATGTTGTTTACAATAATACGAATCGCCACAATATCATAAACTTGGTCAGTATTTTCCCAACCACCCTTACTGATAATTTTTTTGTATAAGCTATACAGAGTTTTTTCTCGGCCGTGAATATTTAAAACAGCAATGCCGGCACTTTCCAATTCTTTCTTGGCCATCTCCATGACAGTTTCTAATTGGGCGCTTCTTTCGGAGACCAAGGTGTCGCGGAGTTGTCTTGTTTTTTCAAATTCTTTTGGGAAAATATATGGAAAAGATAAGTCTTCTAACAGACTTTTGAATTCTCCGATTCCCAAGCGGTTCGCAATCGGTGCATAAATTTCCAAACTTTCCAGAGCGATACGGTATCTTTTTTTGGGTGGTAGAGAATCAAGCGTAGAAAGATTGTGAACGCGGTCGGCAAATTTGATAATTAAAACGCGGAGATCTTTCGTGGAAGCGATGAAAAGTTTCCGGAGAGATTCAGAGTGTCGGTCGATGCCGTGATACTTGAGCTTTCCGAGCTTCGTGACACCCTCTACGAGAAAGAGGACTTCTTTCCCGAATTGTTTTTCGAGATCTTTCGGGAGAACGTTGGCGTCTTCAAGAGTATCGTGTAAAAGCCCCGCGGCTACGGTCTCGGCATCCATGTGGAGCTCGGCGAGTTTTTTCGCTACGGCAAAACAGTGATTAAAATAGGGCTCGCCGGAGAAACGCTTTTGTTCACCATGTGCGGCAAGGGTAAAATCGTAGGCTTTCTGGATGAGAGCCTTGCCTTCGTCGGTAGGGTGGTAGAGAGATTCGTAGATTTCTTGTACCGGTGGCATATAGAAATAATGCCACAGAAAAGTAGGAAAAGCAAGCTTTCGGCCTGATTTCTTGTGGATTACCGGAGTGAGTATTGCTTTTTTTTACAACATATATTAAGATACGCACCATGGCTACGATCAATCAGCTCGTAAAACGACCGAGAAAACACTCGGTCAAAAAGGTGAAAACCGTCGCTCTCGGGCGCGGATTTAACACTTTGAAGAACCGCCCCGTATTTTATCCAGCTCCATTCAAGCGCGGAGTGTGTACTCGTGTCACTACCACGACCCCAAAGAAGCCTAACTCCGCCCTCCGAAAGATTGCCAGGGTTCGCCTCACAAACGGGCAGGAAGTCACGGCATACATCCCAGGTATCAAGCACAATCTCCAAGAGCACTCAGTGGTGGTTATCCGTGGAGGCCGTGTGAAAGACTTGACCGGTGTACGATATCACATCGTCCGCGGTGTCTTGGATGCGACAGGAGTCGAAAACAGAAAGCAAGGCCGCTCTCTCTACGGTGCAAAACGACCGAAGAAGGATGCAAAGAAATAAACCATACTTTATAACTCAACATGCGACGAAAACTT